>JBIIRN010000085.1:0-7754 GCA_044341525.1 Sediminibacterium sp.
ATGAGGAGGGCAGCATATAGCAAGGTCAAAACAAGGCATTGATTCACAAATTTTTAATACCTTTCTGCATGTTTTTCCGTATATTAATTTTGTTGCTGATGAGCATACCCTGCCTGGCACAGGATGCTTCCGTTTTCAAACCTGACTCGGTCAAACGCCGGTTGCATTCCATCAAAATCAATCGCCTGTTAAAAGTAGACGGCCATCTGGATGAAGGTGAATGGAATCGGGCTCCTTTATCTCCCCCCTTTACACAGATCGAACCCCTGCAAGGAACTGCTCCTCTACACCCTACGCAAACAAAAGTCTTATTTAACCGACAATACCTCTACATCGGTATATGGGCATTTGATTCTTTGGGCAAGAAAGCCATTCGGGCAACAGATTTTTCTCGTGACTTCAGTATTAGAAGTCATGACTATATCGGTATTTCTTTTGATGGCTTCAATGATCAACGCAATGCTATGGCCTTTTTCAGCAATGCCTACGGAGTGCAGCGCGATCAATTGGTTTTCGATGATTTTTTTACCGACCTGGATTGGGATGCACTCTGGCGCGTACGCACACATAGGGGGGATAGCGGATGGATGGCAGAGATAGCCATTCCCTGGCAAACACTGCGTTACCCCAAAACAAGTGATAGTATACAAACCTGGGGAATAAATATTATTCGTAACCGACGACTCAGCAACGAGACCACGGCATTCTCACCTTACCCAAGGTCATTTAAGTTCACTCGTATGGATTATGCGGGAAAACTGGAAGGATTGGAGCCACCCCCACCCCGACCTAATATCAGACTACAACCTTATGTGCTGGGTTCCTATGACAGGTATAAAAATTTTCCGGCTTCTGTTGTTCCTGAACAAAATAAATTGGTGACAGGAGGGGAAATAAAATGGGCCATCAATCCGAACAACATTTTGGATCTCACCTTCAATACAGATTTTGCCCAGGCAGATGTAGACAGGCAGGTCAACAATGTCACGCGGTTCTCGGTTTTCTTTCCGGAACGGAGGCAATTCTTTCTGGAGAACGCATCATTGTTTAGTCCGGCTGTAGGCCCGGCAGAAGACATGTCGGGTGGATCCATGCGCATCCAACCTTTTTTTAGTCGCCGCATTGGATTAGATGACAATGGCAATCCAATCCCACTTGATGCAGGGGGTCGTTTTGTACATCGCTCTGCCAAAAGAAATTTCGGTGCCATGGCGATGCGACAAAGGGCTAATAATAGTACACCGGGTACTAATTTTTTTGTAGGCAGGTACCAGGAAAATCTCGGAAGGCAGGGACGTGTTGGCGGATTGATGACGGTTAAGAACAATGCGAATGGTACCAATTGGCTGGGTGCTCTGGATGGATTTTTTAGGTTGAGTGAATCGCATTCTATCAGTACCATGCTGGTGGGCTCATCCAACAGCAGGGGAGGAAAATCGGGTATGGCGGGATCGGCGCAATACGTATATACCAATAACCAGTGGAAGATATGGTGGACGCAGACTTTTGTAACCAAAGATTTTGATCCGGGTATGGGCTTCGTTTCCCGATCTGATGTTATTGGTACAACCCCGGGCATTTTCTGGTATTACCGCGGAGATAAGCTTCCCATGCGAAAACTAATAAGGGCATTTGAACCGGGAATAATGACAGAATTTTATCACCAGGCGTCTACCGGACAACTCATCGAGCGACAAATTAACATCAATCCGATTTGGTTCAATTTTCAGAATGGTGGTTTTATTGGTTATTTGATCAATCCCACTTTCCAGCGATTGACTGAAACATTTGCGCCATTGGGTATCAAAATCGGACAAGGTGCTTATAACTATGTACAACATCAAATTTATATGAGCACGGATCCGTCGAGGGTGTTGGGTTTAAATGGTAATATTCAGTTTGGTAGTTATTTCAATGGAAGATTAAATACCAGTAATCTTACGTTACGTTTTTCACCTTCCCCCCATCTTTCAATATCAAGTACCATCAATCGGAATTATTTTAAAGGGGTAGGTGATTCCAGTGAAACCAAAAAGGCGGATCTGTGGAGTATTTCAGGAAGATTCGCACTCAATCCACGTCTTCAGCTGATTGCCTTTTATCAAAAGAATTCACTCAATGAGCAGGCCAATTATAATATTCGTTTATCCTGGGAATACCAACCCCTCTCCTTTATCTACCTGGTTTATAATCACAGAGGTTTTCAATTGCCAACGCAAAAAAGGCAGTCAGATGATCATGTGATTTTAAAAGTGAGTTACCTCCATCAATTATAGGAGATAAAAAAGAAATAGCTTCCTAAAAATAAAATTTCCAAAATTTTAAAGGTATTGAAATTATAGAGAGCCCCGGATAATTGTATATATATTCTTCCAAAGAAAATATTACAACTTTTTAACAAGAATTCGAATTGTCGTAAATTCCATCTCCTAACTACTCATTTCCGGTTCCGATAAAAAATGTTTGCATGAATAAATATTTTATTTTTTTTTCAGTTGCCTGTATCTGCCTGCTTTTATCCTGCCAGAATAGTCCCAACCATGCTAAAGGCAATATTGATCAAAAAAGACTAAGCGAGGCTGAGAAAGAGCCCGAAAACTGGATGAGTCTGGGAAGGAATTTTCAACAGCAGCATCATTCTCCTCTGAATCAGATCAATGCAACGAATGTTGATAGTATAGGACTTGCTTGGGAGTACAAAACTTTTACCAGCAGGGGCAAGGTGAATAGAGGATTAGAAGCAACCCCGATAGTAGTAGATGGAGTGATGTATACTTCCGGGGCGTGGAGTATTGTAATGGCTATCGATGCAAAAACGGGACAACAAATTTGGCGGTATGATCCACAAGTTGAAGGTAGTTATGCGAGAAAAGCATGTTGTGATGTTGTTAATCGAGGTGTACAAGTGTGGGAAGGAAAGGTATATGCCGGAACGCTGGATGGCTTTTTGGTGTGCTTAGATGCGTCTACCGGGAAGGAACTATGGAAGGTTAATACGCTTGCAGATAGAAATGCATTCTATACCATCACCGGGGCACCGCAAATTGCGGGAGGAAAAGTAATTATTGGCAATGCAGGAGCAGAGTTCGGTGTAAGGGGATATATATCTGCCTATGATGCAAGAACAGGAAAATATGCCTGGCGATTTTATACAGTACCAGGTGACCCCGCTAAAGCCCCTGAACATCCTGAAATGGAAGTGGCCGGCAAAACTTGGGATCCAAAAAGTGACTGGGAGGCAGGAGGTGGCGGAACTGTCTGGGGACAAATGGCGTATGATCCGGAATTGAATTTATTATATGTAGGAACCGGGAATGCAACACCCTATCCTATCTGGTATAGAAGTCCGTCAGGCGGCGATAATTTATACCTGGCATCAATCCTTGCCATCAATCCGGACAATGGAAAATTGCAGTGGCATTATCAGACAACACCCGGTGAGATGTGGGACTTTACTGCTACGATGAATATTATTTTAGCTGATTTGAAAATAAAAGGAGAAACACGTAAAGTTTTGATGCAGGCACCTAAGAATGGTTTCTTCTATGTACTCGACAGAACCAATGGCCAACTGATTTCCGCAAAACCATTTGTCCCGGTCAACTGGGCCGACTCTGTTGATCTATCAACAGGCCGTCCGGTCGTTAATAAAAAGAATTCCTGGTACAAAGACTCGGCAAAGTATATTTTTCCGGGACCTGCGGGCGGACATTCATGGCCCGCCATGAGTTACCATCCCGGGAATGGTATAGTATATATTCCGACCATTGACATGCCATTTGTTTATGAAAACGAAAAGAATTATCAGTTTCGACCGGGAAGGGATAATATGTTTGCCCGACAAATATCTACTCCTCTCCCACCCGCCTATGCTCACTATGGAAAGGGTTGGCCTGAACCTGAATATGAAGTTTTGAAAGCATGGGATCCTGTACAACAAAAAGAAATCTGGCGACTACCCTTTCCCGGAACACAAAATGGAGGTGTTCTATCTAGCGATGGTGATCTGATTTTCCAGGGTTCATCGACAGGTTATTTATTAGTAGTGCATGCTACAACAGGAAAATTATTGAAGAAAATTTATACGGGGACCGGAATACAGGCGGCCCCGATGAGTTATCAAATCGATGGTGAACAATATGTTGCCGTGATGGCGGGCTATGGTGGTGCCGTGTTGTTTTTCCCGGGGGAGCAGGATGCAGTGGCTAAATTTAAAAATGAAGGAAGAATTCTGGCATTCAAACTGGGAGGAAAAGATGTTCCGATGCCTCCGGAAAGAGAGCGAACCAATGCCGTATTTGCTCCACCAACCATTCGACTGGAGACAGCGCAAATAGATAAAGGAGGACAGATATATTCTGGTTATTGTGGGGCATGTCATGGAAGTTTCGGTAAAAGTCACAAAAGTGAATTACCCGACCTCAGCAATATGGCACCTGTAATTCATGAATCATTTGAAGAAATTGTACTGAAAGGAAAGTTGAGTTTTTATGGTATGTCCGGTTTTTCCGATGTATTAAAAAAAGAAGATGTTGCTGCCTTACATCAGTTTTTGATTTCAATACAGAAAAAAAGGTATGAGGAAGAGAAGAAAAAATAATCATTTAAACCAGAGGATTAATTTTTAAGTGCTACACTTATTAATAACAGTAAAATAGCATTCATTTTTTGAAATTATTCTGAATAAGTAAGCGTTGGCAGTTAAAATGAAATTATACCCGAATATTCTTTGTTGAAAATTATTAGTCGTGAGGAAAAATAAATTTATTATAGCTATTGATAATCCGTAATCACAGGAATGGGGAACAATGTCATCGACTCATGAAGGACGATTTTGTTCAAACTGTTCACAATCAGTAATTGATTTCACCCATCACACAGATACTGAATTACTGGAAGCAATCAGTAGAAGTCAAGGTAGACTTTGTGGACGCTTGAGAGAGGGTCAATTAAACCGATCAATCTATCCAGCCCGGGTAAAGAAGCAATCAAAATTAAACTGATCGTTGCTCTTTTTGAACTCAGAGCGATAAATTCCCCCTTTTTTTCAAAAAGAAGAAAATTTTTTGGAAAAATGAACAGTGTTCATTTATTTTGCATTATCAACTACCCCAATGACAATAGCTACCCGAAAGCAAAGAGAAAAACTGGAAATGCGCCGCGCGATTTTGGAGGCAGCTAAAGAGATATTCCTGGAAAAGGGCTTCTATAGCGCCAGTATCCGCAATATAGCTGAAAAAATAGAGTACAGTCCGGGTACCATCTACCTCTATTTTAAGGACAAAAACGATATTTTTCACGCACTTCACGAAGAGGGCTTCACGAAATTGCTGGGCATGATGCAGCCACTTCAACACGTGGCCAACCCGGTGGAGAGACTCATCGCTATGGGCAAAATTTACATGGAATTCGCCTATAACAACAAAGATCTATATGATCTGATGTTCATCATGGAAGCCCCGATTCATGCAGAAATCGATCGCGATAGATGGGAAATGGGTGATAAAACCCTGAATTATCTGAAAGAGGTGTTGTACGATTGTCAGCAAATGGGATATTTTCCTAATAAAGACCTCGACTATCTCTCTTTCATGATATGGTCCTCTCTCCATGGCATGTGTGCTCTTTACTGCCGCAAACGCTGCCATGCCTATGAACACCAACAGGAAATAGAACTACTAAAAAATGGAATGGACTACTTCATAGATATCTTATTGAAAAAGTTATAATTTTTTTGAATATTAATGAACGTTGTTCATTTTTTATATGATGTTAATTTAAAATGATTCGGGATGAAAATTAAAGAGGTTTCACTTATTAGACAGGGATGTCAAAGTATCCTACATCCGGGAAATGATAAATACTAGAATTCATTGCTCTTGCCTTCACCGCTCAACTGATAACTTATGATAATGAAAGTCCGAAAACTGCTCACCGCTTTGCTTCTATTGGCAGCACCCACCCT
Organism: Sediminibacterium sp.; assembly: GCA_044341525.1. Lineage (GTDB taxonomy): Bacteria > Bacteroidota > Bacteroidia > Chitinophagales > Chitinophagaceae > Sediminibacterium. The sequence continues at coordinate 5,966 of JBIIRN010000085.1, forward strand.
CTCAGCTCAGGATCAACTTGATAAGTACATACAAGAAGCTTTTGCTAATAACCTAGTCATCCAGGAGAAAAAACTGGCTCTGGACAAGAGTCTTATTGCCATTAAAGAAGCCCAAAGTCTGTTCATGCCAACCACCTGGTTTGAAACACAATATACGCTTGCGAGAGGGGGTCGTGCAATTAATATACCTATAGGAGATTTACTGAATCCGGTCTATAAAACACTGAACCAACTTACCTCATCCAGCAACTTTCCTACCATCAACAACGTAAGTGAACAATTTCTTCCCAATAATTTTTACGATGTACGAATCAAAACCACCTTACCGGTGATTAACCCGGATATCAGCATCAATAAAGACATCAAACAACAGGAAGTACGTTTAAAAGAAAACGAAATCCTGCTATACAAACGTGAATTGACCAAAGAAATCAAAATTGCTTATTTCAATTATCTGATGAGTGGTAAAGCAGTTACTATTCTGGAAGAAGCATTAATACTGGTACAGCAAAATCTAAAACTCAATCAATCACTGCTATCGAACGGAAAAGGTTTACCCGCCTATGTGACCAGAGCAGAAAGTGAAGTATTCAATGTACAGAACCAGCTGCTGAATGCCAAAAACAATGTTCAAAATGCAACCGCCTACTTTAATTTTCTCCTGAATAGATCACTTACTGAACCATTAATCACGGAAAATTTCAACATCACAGATAACCTATTAAAAGTACTACTTGCAGCCGAAGACAACATTCAAAAGCGGGAAGAACTAAAAGCATTCAATATTGCAACCGGAATCACAGGAAATGTATTAAAAATGAACGAGTCTTTCAAAAAACCAAGACTGAATGCATTCCTGGATCTCTCAGCCCAGGGCTTTGACTTCAAAGTAAATCGCCAATCATTCTTTTACCTGGGCGGACTTCAACTACAAATACCCATATATACAGGCAAACGCAATCTCTATAAAATCAATCAGACGCAAATTGACCTTCAGCGCTTATCCAAACAAACAGAACAAACCCAACAGCAACTGAAACTGGCAGCATTTAATTCCCGCAACAATGCAAGCAATGCCTATAATACTTATTCAGCAGCTGTCAAACAGGAACAGGCAGCAGCTCAATATTTTAAACTAATGGAGCGGGGCTATAAAGAAGGGGTCAGCAGTTTTATCGAATTCCTGGATGCCCGCAACCAATTAACTACAAGCCAACTTCAGACCAATATCAACAAATACCGATTCTTTGCCGGCATGGCAGAATACGAAAGAAATATCGCCTCTTATAACATTCAATAAAGCAAATAATTTTCGCAACTCACCATCTAATACCCACACGGCCATGAAAAAAACAATCTTTTATACTTCATTGTTATTTATTCTCTCTGCATGTGGTAATCCAACCAAGCAAAAAGAACAAACAGTTCAAAATAATAGCATACCTGTTAAGCTGGCTTCCATTGAAAAAGCAAGTACAGCTAATACCATCCATGCCTCCGGTCTACTATCTACTGAAAATGAAGCTCGACTGTCATTTAAAATTGGTGGAGTAATCGAAAACGTTTCGGTAAAAGAAGGACAAAAAGTTACAAAGGGGCAAATACTGGCTTCCCTCAATAATACCGAAATAACTGCTCAGGTTCAACAGGTACAACTGTCTGTTGAAAAAGCACAACGGGATTATCAGCGTGCCCTCAATCTTTATAAGGATAGCGTTGTAACACTTGAGCAATTACAAAACAGTAAAACAGGTTTGGATATCGCAAAAGAAAATTTGCGTCAGGTCGT
>JBIIRN010000086.1:0-7722 GCA_044341525.1 Sediminibacterium sp.
GATTGGTTCATCAATGGCGAAGTCAGGAACAAGCTATTTTAATTGGCTATAGAACTGCCCTGAACGATGATCCTTCCCTGACCACCCGCCTCGTACCCGGAAAAAATCCCCTGCGGATGGTTGTGGATCCTTTGCACCATCTTCCTTCTCATCTGCAAGTTTTCAATGATCATCTACCCGTTGTTATCTTCACTACCATTCAGCAGGTTGAAAGTGATTTGATTACCTATGTTCAATACGAATCCTCCCAACTGATTGATTCTATTTTTAAATATTGCCAGACTCATGCAATCCAGAGTCTGCTGGTAGAAGGGGGAACTGCCACGCTGGAATTATTTTTGCAATCAGGTTACTGGGATGAAATTCGAAGGATAACCGCTAGTGATTTGGAAAAAGGGAATGGCACTTACGCCCCTGTGATTTCAGACATAAAACCTGATGAAACCTTTATGTTGCAAAATGATCGAATAGATATATTCTATCATTCCTGAAAATTAATTCCTTTAAAAAAGTAAAACCCGAAAGGATACTTTAGGAATCAAATCCTTTTAGTTTTGACAAGTCAACCTGCAACCAATTATCTGAAGGGTAGTGGTTTCTCTGATCAATGGTATGGATAGCATAGGCAAACCGGGAACGACCACTTGTATTGGGCAGGCTATAATGGGGGAGCAGGCCATCCAGCACAATACAGGACCCTTTTTTTACTTCTAAAGGCATCATTCCATTGGTATCATAAGGGGTATCATCTAATACTTGCAGCGAGGTTCCTCCTTCCTTGTTCCTGCGAAAACGACTACGTAAACTGGTTGCCTGGCCTCCGGGTTGGGCCCAAAGACACCCATTTTCTTGGGTGGCATCTTCCAGTGCAAACCAAAAGCCGATACAAGACCCTGGTTCGGTGAAAAGAAAGCTTGAGTCTTGATGAATATCTACTTCTCCTCCGATGCGGGCATGCTTACAAATCAGCATACTTTGAATCAGTAGGTGGTTTTTCAATTCAAGGTCATCGGCAAGTTGCTTTAATTCAGGTGATCGGGAGAATTTTGAAAATACCGGATCTAGATCATGTAAAGCATGACCTACTTTATTGAGGGAATGAAAAACATCTTTTGTCAATTGTCCTTCTTGATTAAAGGCATCTTTTTCGAAGAAGAAGGCAATCTTATCACCGGAATTTAGAAAATAATCATCGGTTGTTTTACTTTGTTCCTTGGTCTGGAAAATACTGGGATGATTTTGCATGTCATAACCAGCGGCCAGTTCCCGGGTGCGCTGTATTAGTTCATCACAAGCATGCTCACTTACCATATTCTCTACAATGAGGAACCCTTCTCTTTTAAATTGTTGTAAAAGTTTGCTCATCCAATAACGTAAATAAACTAAGGGCAATTTACGCTTTTCCTGTCAGCCGATAGATGATTGTACCTACCCATTCTTTGATGAGGTCTTCCCATTCTCCCATATAAGCGACATCCGGATAAAAAGTATTTTTAAAATCGTTTGCCTGTGGGTACACCCTAAAATCACATGGGAAGGGTATATATGGAATCCCCAAAGCTGTAAAAACCTTTCTGGCTCTTGGCATGTGCAGCGCAGAGGTAATGAGTAAAAAAGGGCCTTTGAGATGAAGACTGTCTATTAGCTTCTTTGTGTATACTGCATTTTCGTAAGTATTCCTTGAGCGGGTTTCAGCCAATAGAGATGAATCCGGTATGCCGGTCAACTTTAATTGATTTTTGATAAATAGCGACTCTGTATTCTCTTTTCTCCAGAAATTACCTGAACCTCCAGAAATAATGAGTCGTTGTATTTTTCCTGTTTGGAGAAGTTGGCTTGTCTGAATGTAGCGATCGGAAGATCGGCCGAAATGCCCGTTTCCACTTGAATCAAACCCGACGATGCCGGTCAGTAAAATGGCAGTTGTTGGGAATTCTGAATCGCTCACTGTTGCTGAATTTTCCTGATATAACATCATCATCTTCCTATACAACCAGGGATTGGTGAAAATCAATACCAGAATAAGGGTTAGTACCAGAAATACCTTTCTTTTTTTGGGAAGAAACAGCGCTCCCAATAAAGGAAATAGAATCCAGCAGAATGGAGTAATAAAAAAATACAGCAGTTTGGAAAGGGTAAAAAACATGGAGGAAGGTTAGGCGAATCGGGTACTTACTTTTTTCTGATCAGCCCCCCCTGTGTAGTCATAGAATCCTTCACCTGATTTTACACCCAATTTACCTGCTTTGACCATATTGACCAGTAAAGGACAAGGAGCATATTTGGGTTGACCGAAGCCATTGTGTAATACTTCCAGAATACTCAGGCATATATCGAGTCCGATAAAATCAGCCAATTGCAAAGGTCCCATTGGATGAGCCATACCCAACTTCATGATGTTGTCAATGGCTTCAACACCTGCTACTCCCTCATATAAACTATGAATGGCTTCATTGATCATCGGCATCAGTATCCGGTTGGCTATGAATCCCGGATAATCATTTACTACACAGGGAATTTTTCCTAGGGTTTGGCTTAATTCCAGAATCTGTTCTGTGACAGTGGCATCTGTTTGATAGGCGTTGATTACTTCCACCAACTTCATTACCGGAACAGGGTTCATGAAGTGCATGCCAATCACTTTTTCCGGACGTTTTGTTACCGCTGCCAATGCCGTTATTGAGATAGAGGAAGTATTGGTGGCAAGTATACAATGGCCGGGGGCTGCTATATCTAATTCCCTGAAAATAGACTCTTTAATATTTTGTTTTTCAGTAGCAGCTTCGATAACGAGGTCACATTCTTTTACCGAAGGGGAAAGCTCGGTTGATAAATGAAGACGGGTCAGTGCAGCAGCGGTTTGTTCAGTTGTCAAAATTCCTTTTTTTACCTGCCGTTCCATGTTCTTTTCAATCACTTGTTTTGCCTTCTGCAATGCCTGCTCTGAAACATCTATCAAAACAGTATTCAGTCCGCTTTGAATACACACGTGCGCAATACCATTCCCCATGGTACCAGCACCTATAACTGCTATCCGCTGAATTGACATAGATGGAAGGGGTTGATTTGTAATTGAAAATATTTGAAAGAATTATTTCTTCTTGCGTTTAAAATCACCCCGCTTCCAGGATTGAACAAAACTTGCCCAGGCAGCAGGATTGAATATATTTTGAGGTGGCAATTGGCCGCCCGCATAGTAGGCCCTGTTTGCTTGTGCCCGCATCTGGAAATTAAAAGCTTCTTTTCCATCAGAGGGGAGGTTGGCGAGAATCATTCTGCGTTGCGTCTCGTCTGTATTTTTCCGGGCTGTTTCATACAAATCATCAGGTACGGTCATATTGACAAAGTCTCTTTCAAACTGCTCACGTGTAGGGCGGGGTTTCAAGATGGTGGCCGGCAAATAGGCGGTATCGCTGATCAAAAGTTGAATGACACTATATTGATTTTCTTTTAGATCCAAGGGAATCTCAATGGTCTTATCTTTAAATCCAACACTGGAAAAAGTAATTTGATCGCCCTTAACCACTACAATAGAAAATACCCCATCATAGCTGGTGATGGTACCTCTTCCTTTTCCCAACACGATTACACTACAAGAGGGGATACCTACTAAACTATCAGCAGTCATCACCACACCATACAGTTGAACAATGGAGTCGTTGGGATTTCTTTGCTGTGCCAGCAACTTACCCCCACTGCTGGCGAACAACAAACAAATAAATAATATTTTTTTCATATTTGTTGGCAAAGTTACATCGTATGGTTGGAAGGAAGACAATCCGTTAATTTTTTCCCGGCCCCGAATGATTTAACAAAGTAAGGCAGGCAGGGTTTAACTTTGCGCCCGTAGTTTTCATTTTAACAAAAACTTTCGTGATGACAGAAGCAGCTATTATGCAGGCATTAAGTCAGGTACAGGAACCTGATCTCGGTAAGGACCTTGTAACCCTGAACATGGTAAAAGATGTCAAGATTAATGGCGATGAGGTTAGTTTCACTGTTGTGCTGACTACACCTGCCTGTCCGATGAAAGATATGATGAAGATGGCTTGTGAGAACGCCATCCGCCTATTGGTGAATAAAAATGCCAAAGTGCAGGTGAATTTTACAGCACAAACAACTACCGGCAGAAAGGGTGATCAGCAAATGCTGACCGGAGTAAAAAATATCATAGCCGTGGTGAGTGGAAAGGGTGGGGTAGGTAAGAGTACGGTTGCTGCTAATTTAGCCCTGGCTCTCGCGGAAGGAGGTGCTCAGGTGGGTTTGATGGATGCAGATATTTATGGACCGAGTGTTCCCATTATGTTTGGAGTCAGAGGGGAACGTCCGCTGATGCGGGAAGTAAAGGGGAAGGGTATGATTGTGCCGTTGGAAAAGCATGGTATCCGCCTTATGAGCATTGGCTTACTCGTCGATGAAAAAAATGCAGTAGTATGGAGGGGCCCCATGGCCAGCAGCGCAATACGTCAGTTTGTAACGGAGGTAGATTGGGGGGAATTAGATTATCTGATTATTGACATGCCCCCGGGCACAGGTGATATTCACCTGACTTTGATGCAGACCGTACCTGTAACAGGGGTCGTTATCGTTACCACACCTCAACTGGTAGCTTTGGCAGATGCAAAAAAGGCAATTGCTATGTTCGGGCAGGCACAGATCAATGTACCGGTGATCGGACTGGTAGAGAACATGGCGTATTTTACTCCCGCAGAATTACCCGAGAACAAGTATTATTTGTTTGGGAAGGAGGGAGGAATGAATTTGGCTTCTGAGTATGAATTACCTTTTTTGGGACAGGTACCTTTGGTGCAGAGCATTCGCGAAGGGGGCGATGAGGGGGTACCGGTAATGGCAGGAAAGGATACTATCAGTCAGCAGGCGTTTCGGGAAATAACTGCACAGGCAGTTCGGAACATTGCAAGAAGAAATGCCAGCATACCTGCTACCCGGCCGGTAAACATAACCAGTTAGTTTCAATTCTTCAACATGAGGGTAACTACCATTCCATGCTTTTTCCTTGGCTGCTGCATTTGGCTGATTACAACCGGTTGCTTATCCGGTCGACAAATACAAATAAAAGATATGCCTTCATTTGATCGACAGGGACACAGGGGATGCCGCGGCCTACGGCCGGAAAATACAGTGCCTGCCATGATACATGCTCTGGAACTGGGGGTAACCACCCTTGAAACGGATGTAGTGATTTCAAAAGATAAAGAGGTGGTTCTCAGCCATGAACCTTTTTTCAATCATGAAATTTCAACCACCCCTGACGGCAAAAAAGTTAGTATCGAACAGGAAAGGTCATTGAATTTATACCAAATGACCTATGCCGAGATCAGCCGATATGATGTCGGGATGGCATCTCATCCCCGTTTTCCCCGGCAACTGAATATGCCTGCCATCAAACCCCGGTTGGCGGATATGATTGATAGTGTGGTATCTTATTGTAAACTGAATAACCGCCCGCTACCTTTCTTTAACATCGAAACTAAAAGTGATGCAGCGGGTGATAATGTGTATCATCCGGAACCGGCGGAATTTGTTGAATTACTTATGCAGGTTATTCGCAACAAAAAAATAGCTGGTCGGGTAATTATTCAATCCTTCGATCCTCGCACCCTTCAATACTTACACCAGAAGTATCCCACTATTCGAACTGCTTTGTTGATTGAAGACTATGACAAAAAACCATTGGAAGAACAATTGGAACAGCTCGGTTTTATTCCCACCATTTACAGTCCGGCCCACCAATTAGTAACACCGGCTCTTGTTCAGCAGTGCAGGGAAAGAAAGATGGGACTAATTCCCTGGACAGTCAATGATTTAGCCAGGATGCAGCGGTTGAAAGACATGGGCGTTGATGGTATTATCAGCGATTATCCATCTTTGTTTGCTGATTTAAAATGATACGTTTTTTTCGTTGGTTTTGACCTTAAATTAGCACACCTTTGTCGGTAAGCATACACTGAATGATATAATTAGGATGTCTATTATTATTACCATTGATGGTTATTCTTCTTGCGGGAAAAGTACTTTGGCTCGTCAACTTGCCAGAGAGTTAAACTATTTGTACATTGATAGTGGGGCCATGTATCGAGCCATTACCCTTTATTTTTTACGCAATCATGTGGATTGGAAAGAGACTTCCAGAGTTAAGAAAGCTTTATCAGAAATCAATTTGCATTTTGAATACAATACTCAGACCGGCCAAAGTGATATGATATTGAATGATGAGAATGTCGAGGCATTAATTCGCGATATGCTGGTCAGTGAGCATGTTAGTGAAGTGGCTGCTATTAAGGAAGTCAGGGAGTTTTCGGTGGCACAGCAACAAAAAATAGGAGAGGGAAAGGGTTTGGTTATGGATGGAAGGGATATTGGTACTACGGTATTTCCCAAGGCTGAGCTAAAGATTTTTGTTACAGCTGACCCGGCAGTTAGAGTGGAAAGACGCTTCAAGGAACTGATTGGTCGTAATCCGAATCTGACCATTGAGGAAGTGAAAAATAATCTTGAATTACGCGACTATACCGATAGCAACAGAGAGTTTAGTCCTTTACGAAAAGCCAGTGATGCTCTGGAATTGGACAATACTCATTTGACCCGTGAGCAACAACTTTCCATAGCCTTGAAATGGGCCCGCGAGCTGAGTAGATAAAGTGAATTTATCTTTTTTAATAAGTGGTCGTCATATTTTCCGGCACGCAAATAATATAATCTGCTCTCCCCAGATGTTCTGCATCCAAGCGACGGATATCTTTTTGTGAGACTGTGGTAATCGTAGCATACCTCAGTTCGGGGCGTTGTTTTTTTAGGTACCAGAGAATCCCTTCATAGAAATCTGAATGATAGGCACCATTGTAATGGATAAAAAGCTGTCCGGCTGAATAATTTTTGAGAATAAAATGTGCCATGGTTGCATCTTTAATGGCCTGTGCTTTCGGAAGATTGGAGCCACCATGACCACCCATCATGCTAATCATATTCTTGTATCCGGGTAAACTGGAGTCATAATCGATTGGCAGGGGAGCTATCCAGCTTTTTGAAACTGCGTCTAAGGTATCCAGAGCTTCTAAACCTGCTCTTGCCACCAGAGATGCGTAGCGGCGAGGGATATTGGTCGCAGTAAAAGAAATGTTGTTGTTTTTAGCGAAACGAACAAGTGGCGCATAGTCGGTAGGATAATTTTTCCAAAGACGGGCCGAGGAATCGAGCCGGCGTTCTGAAATTTTACCCTGTATGAAGTCAGACAGAGGTTGTTGGTTATCCTGTTCGAACATTTCTGCTCCCAGAGCCAGTTGCCTTTGTTGAGCCAGTGTAGTGGTTACTTCCAGCTGAAGCCAGTGGGAGATAGGATTATTATGATATTCCCCAAAAAGTAAGATGTCTTTATCGGCTAATTGCTCGATCATTTTACCATAATGCAGCTTTTTCCCTTTTGAATTATATAAAATGTAAGCAGGTTTTTCCTGGGCGTTGACCGAAACGGCAGTAACGATGATCAGCAATATTAATAAAGCGCTTCTGCAGGAAAAAGTAAGGAACTGCCCGACATTCAATGATTTCATGACAAATAAAATTGAAGAGGGAAATTACTTCTTTTTTACTTAGAAGCAACCCACATGTCAATTTATCTGCTGACCAGAAGCTGCGGATTCAGCTGTTTATTTCTAGTGGGAAGGTTTAAATAGTAAGACTTTCCAATCAACAGATCTTGCA
>JBIIRN010000087.1:0-7688 GCA_044341525.1 Sediminibacterium sp.
ACTTACAAAAATGGCAATGCTTTTGGGGAGCATCTCTTTTACAAAACGCTTTCGGTTAGTAGTAAAGAGTTGCGACGGTATCAGATCGTATTTCATGCAGTTTTGATATGTATCGCAAGATAACAAGAATGTGGCTTAGGGGAAGCCATCTTATGCACGAATTGTTCAGAAGGAAACAGTAGGGCATTTCACCTGTCTGCCCATGCTATTGGGGAAAATGCCGGACTTAACAATTGAAATTTCATAGGCCCCCCGGGTAAAATTAGCCCTGCTCAGAGTGGAGATGGTGGCGTCATAGTTAAAAGTCATCTTCAGATCATTGATTTGATAACCAAACAAAGGGATAATAGCATCGCCTGTGCGATAATAAACTCCCATGATGAATTGTCTGGCACCATTATCACCGAGATCCCGATTGGCATTCACACCGGCTATCAACTGCCGGGAATTCCCCACCTGGCTGTAAAAGACATTGGGGTTGACAATCCAGTAATCCCTCACTTTCAGATTGGCATTGAGGAAGAAATTATATCGACTATTTACTTCATTGTTAGAAACAGATGACTCAAAAAATGTCTCTCGCGGGCGGTTGATTCTCTGCATACTGGCACCGGCGTTGAAATAAAAATTTTCAGAAGCAAAGTACGCATAATTGATGCCTGCCTGTAAATCAACGTATGAAATCCGATTGGCTGCAAAGGGTTCGTTGGAAGGGATATTGGTATCAAAGAAAATTCCATTCCACTGATTATCAAAAGTAAGCTTGGTAACATCAATTCTCTTTTGTGTGTACCCAACTGCAAATCCCCCGCTGAGCAGACTATTGTAACCCAGCATCTGATGATAGGCAAGGGAAATTAGAGCGGTTGTTGATGTGAGACTACCCGAACCGGCCTGATCACTGATAAGCATTCCCCCCAAGCCCAACCAGCCATTCTCGAGGCGATCTCCCAACAACTTCACGTCTCCCCAGGCAGACATGGTTTTATAGGGTGAACCTACATTGGCCCACTGGCTCCGATAATTAACTCCTGCCCGGTAATCATAGTCGGGATTAAATCCGGTATTAGCAGGGTTCAGCAAGAGCGGAGCATTATAGTATTGCGAAAAATGAATATCCTGTGAAAAAACCCGCAGCGGATTGATCCAGCTCATAAGTATTCCCACAAAAAATAATCCCCGTTTCATCATCGCAGTAATGTTATATCACCCTTCTTTATTGTTTTATTTCCATCTGAGAATTCCACATCCAGCACATAATGGTATACATCCTGAGGCAGAAGTTTTCCGCTCTGCTTGCCATCCCACCCTTGCAAATAATCATTGGAAAAATAGACCAGCTCACCCCATCTGTTATAAATTCTCCAACTAGCTTTCGCAATGCCAAAACCTCGAATAAAAACACGGTCATTTTTACCATCACCATTGGGTGAGAAGGCATTGGGCACATCCACACCGGGAATAATTTTTACAGTAACGTTGATACAAGCAGTGTCAGTGCATCCGGCCGGATTGAAAGCAACAACACAGGCATTAAAGGTTTGACTGGCATTGTAGACGTGCCGGACAATAGTATCCCTCCGGAAGGTCTGCAGCGAAGCCCCATCTCCAAACAACCAAAGGTATCGACTGGCATTATTGCTCAGATTTACAAAATTGACCGGTTCATTATCCGGAACCGGATTAGGATTGATATCGATGCCCGCCTGGGGTACCGGCTCTACCCGAAGGGTAAAACTAGTGGTGCTGGAAATATTGCAGGAAGCGGCATCAATAGCTGTCAGGGTTATCTGGTAATTCCCGGTAGAAGCATATAAATGAGAAGGATTTACTTCGTTGCTTAATGGACTTCCATCACCAAAATCCCAGATAAAGGATTGCCCTCCCAGTGAGGTATTTTCAAATCGCGCAAGATACGGAACACATCCTATCGGAGGGGTCGTAAATCGGGCTGTTACATTGGATGCTATTCGAATCTGTTTGACAATACTATCCGGTTCATTACAAAAATTAGTGTCTACCAGTACCATCTTTACTTGATAGGTTCCCGGTGCTGCATAGGTATGATTGAAAGAAGACAAACCACTGGTGAAAGTAGTACCATCTCCCATGTCCCAGCGAAAACTATTGGATGCAAAGGGTTTCAGTGCCGTACTTGTATTGGTGAATTGAAAGGTAAGAGAGGCACAAGGGGGTAGTTTAACTTCATTGAACGAGAGATCTGCCTTATCGTTTCTTACGCGCAGATTGATGAAAGCAGAATCAGCAATATTACAGGTATTAGAATCGACTGCAATTAATTTTACTCTGTAAAAACCGGCAGTATTGAAAATATGAGACGCATTGGGAACCGTCGTGACCAGGGGCGGACTACCATCATTGAAATCCCAGATATATTGCCTTCCGAGTCCTAAGGTATCTGCAAAATCAACTTGCATGGGCACACATCCGGTAGTATCTCTCAAGATCCCTTCAATACTTGTTCTTATAGAAGCACCCACACCGGCCAGGTTAAACGCGATCTTCACGGCAGCAAGATTGCAACCGGTTGAACCATTATTAGGAGCCCATACGCCGGGGGTCGTAGGAAATCGGGGTTTTACATTTCCACAATTTGCACAGAGGGATTGATAAATGACTCCATTTTCATCAAACCGGCTGGTTCCTCCATCCACATGTTCTCCCAAACCCCCTACCTGTCCGAAAAAAGAACCATATAACTGCGATGCGGCATTTTTTTCCAATACAAAGAAATAAAAATCACTGTTGTCAGTAGTGCGTTGAAATCCGTCAGAGGTAACGGGTAGTCCGTTGGTGCCTGCACCCGGAAACCCAAAGCCGGTATTAATTCCTCCTCCCCATCCTGAATAATAAACATTCTCACATCGATCTACGAGAAAGGCGGTGGGTGAAAGGTTGGGAGCGCTGGTGTTGGGACCGAATACTGTTGAATAAACCGAACCGCTCAGATCCTGGCGAAGTTTTACGATAAACTGCTTTCCACCCACTTGGGCAAAATTGGCATTTTCAATGGGCCAGGTTCCCGTCGTTATGCCGGCGATGTAGGGGAAACCCAGTCGATCATACTGAACCCCATAGATACCATCAACACCGGATGTACCCCAGTAGGTGGATCGTAAAAAAACACCGTTTTGAGAAAACTCAGCTAAAAAACCATCGCCGAGTCCGCCCTGATAAGTAGGAAACCTTACTCCCGTTTTGTTACCGGGAAAATTCGTGCTGGCCGTAGCACCCGCCGCCAGAATATTATTGTTCAATGGATTAATGGCGAGAACATAAGCCGCATCATCATCGTTCCCACCAAAAATAACACTAAATAGTACCGAATTCAGATTGGGACTTAATTTGAGTATGACGGCGTCCTGTGCCCTTCCGCGGGTATTGGTCCCTCCCAGGGTAGTCTGGCCGGATACAGGAGTCGTTGGGAAATTAGAAGATTGGGTGCAGGTAGCAAAAATGATATTGCCATCATTGTCTACAATTACTTCGCTGCGGGCATCATCCCCGTAATTTCGGGAAATTGATTCGGTTCCGGTAGGAGCAGTATACTTATGGCGAATATTCACTCCATCATCCCCATTGCCACCGATTCGAACGGATCCGATTAATGCAGTCCCGCTGGCATTTAATTTGGTAACGACAATATGCCAACGATTGGCTGCGAGTGAGCCATAATTTCTAAGTGCTCCCTGGGTAGGATAATCAGCAGAAGTAGTTCGACCTGCAATAACTAAATTTCCATCCCTGTCAACAACCATACTATGGGGCTGTTCGTTGCCCTGCGCACCTCCCAAATAAGTTGCATAGACCCGATCCGTTCCGGAAGAGTTGAATTTTATAATCGCCATATCGAAATTAGCCCCCTCGCCGGTACCGGGAGGCAACCCGCCCTGAAAACTGGTTTGAAAGGCGCCGTTGCTCACGGGGAAGTTTAAAGAATTGGTAGCACCCAATACAATTCCCCCCGCATAAAAATTTCCCTGGCCATCATAGGTGGCAGAGTAACCCCAGTTATCTGCCCGACTTCCCGTAAATGTAGAAAATACCAGACTCGGGTCGATTACAATGGTTCCGGAAGGATCAATTGGACCTTCCAATTTGAACCGCACTATATTCCCTTTCAAATCAAACTGACAAGGCACTTCTTTTTTCTCTCCCTTAGAAAGTTGATAGGTGACCGGTGGCATCTCCCTTACTTCCTGCACGGAAGTAGTCAGAATTAATGAGCCCTCTTTTAGTTTTAATGAAGTAGCACCTTCAAAGTAGAGTGCAATGTCTTGTACACGGCCTCCGGGATGTATAATAAAATCATATTTGAAGGAACCCTCAGAAGTGTAATAGCGGATATCAATATTGGGATATATGTTCTTATATGTAATAGCCAGATATGTTTTACAACCGCTGGCCCAGCGGGAAGGATCATTTCCAATAAAATAGTTGGTATTGGCATCTAATACTTTTTCAGGAACAACAACTGGAGAAGGATTGGCATTCAGAAAACGCATCTGGTACTGATGTGAATGCAATACAGCCGGCATTTGAGCAGTCATGGGCCGCTGCAAACCGGCAGAAGAACCCGTAGGAGTTACTTCATGTCTGCCATGGGTTGCCTCCCCAATTTGTGCCAGCTCTTCCTGGTTATGGAGAACCACTTTATAGCCATCCTTGGTCAGGATAAACATTCCGGCAGACAAATCGCCTTTGAACTTAACCGATTCATGCCATTGTCCTTTGTTTTCAATGAATTGCAATTGATCCTGGGCAAATGATGAAAGAGGCCCTATTAATAGAGCGAAAATGACCGTATATCGTAGGGTACCGGATTTCACTATCATAAAGTTCCGACAAATTTGGTCAACTAAGGCTGATTGTTATCAGGAAATCCGACTCCAGGCTGTTTTTCCCTCCCGCATGCTCAGATATTGTCTTAACATCAAATTCTTTGCCAATTCCAGGTTAAGATCCTCTCCGACCAATTCCTCAGCCTCCATTTTGGCCTTTTCGAGCCAGTCCCTGTCATGAACAATGCTAGCAACCTTTGTGTTCAGTGCTCCGCTTTGCCGGGTTCCCTCAATTTCCCCGGGTCCCCGCATAGCCAGGTCCTTTTCCGCCACTACAAAACCATCCTGGGTTTGAGTCATGATTTGGATACGTTCCAGGGCCTCCTTGCTTGCTTTAGTCCCCGTTAATAATATGCAAAAACTTTTCTCACTTCCTCTACCAACCCTTCCCCGAAGCTGATGCAGTTGTGAAAGTCCGAATTTCTCAGCACTTTCGATTACCATAACGGTGGCATTGGGTACATCTACTCCTACCTCAATCACAGTGGTGCTTACCATAACCTGGGTGTTCCCGGAGACAAATCTTTGCATATTGATCTCCTTTTGTTCAATTGGCATTTTTCCATGTACCATGCTGATTCGAAAACGGGGTTCAGGAAAGTAACTTTTCACCTGCTCATAACCCTGCATCAAATCTTCATAGTTCACTTTGTTGCTCTCTTCTATCAACGGATAAATAAAATAAGCTTGTCGACCCTTTTCAATCTCTGTTTTCACAAAATCATATACAGATCCTCTGGCCATTTCATTCCGGTGTACGGTCAAAATAGGTTGCCGGCCCGGAGGTAACTCATCCATGATACTATAATCCAGGTCACCGAAGGCGGTCATGGCCAGTGTTCTAGGAATGGGGGTAGCAGTCATCACGAGCACATGGGGCGGAATGTTCGCCTTTTCCCATAAGCGCGCCCTTTGTTCCACCCCAAAGCGATGTTGTTCATCTATTACTACCAGACCCAAGCGATTGAAACGAACCCGTTCTTCTATCACCGCATGGGTACCTACAACGATATGAATCGTACCATCTGCCAGTCCCTCTAAAATTTCATTTCTCTTAGCGGCCTTTGTACTTCCTGTGAGTAAGGCAATTTTCACCGGCAGCTCTTTGAGTAATTTTTCGAGTCCGGAAAAATGCTGTTGAACCAGTATTTCAGTGGGTGCCATGAAACAACTTTGAAAACCGTTATCTGCCGCCAGCAACATACTCATCAAAGCAACGATGGTTTTTCCGCTCCCCACATCCCCTTGCAGCAGTCGGTTCATCTGACGTCCATGGCCGGTATCCTGTCTTATTTCTTTGATAACTCTTTTTTGGGCTCCGGTTAATACAAAAGGGAGATGATGGTGAAAAAATTGATTAAATAAATCGCCTACTTTCCCAAATACAACACCCTGGCTATATCGGTGACGACGGAGCCGAACTAAATTCAGTCGAACCTGTGCCAGAAAGAATTCTTCAAATTTCAGTCGATCCAATGCCTTTTTGAATTCGTCTCCATTGGCTGGAAAATGCATCTGACGAAACGCCTGTGCTCGACCAATCAATTGATATTTTTGCAGAACAGATTCCGGAATGTTTTCAGGAATATCAGTGGCCCGGATCTGATGAAATAATTGTGCTGTCAGCTTTGCCAGTTGCCTTCCGTTTAGTCCCCTGGCTTTCAGTTTTTCCGTACTGGGATAGACCGGTTCAAGGTGAGACTTCCCGCCGGCGGCGGCAGGTACAAATACTTCGATCTCCGGATGAACAATTTGAGGCTTCCCATTAAAAAAACCGGTTTTACCAAATATCAGGTAAGTAGTACCCGGCTCAAGCATTTTGGTCACCCAATTGATGCCTTGAAACCAAGCCAGTTCCAGTATTCCTGAGGAGTCCCTCACCTGAGCTACCAGCCGCTTGGAACGCCCGGCACCCACCACTTCTGAAAATAACAAAGTTCCGGCCACCTGGATAGTATCCGTATCCGGGCGAATATCACTGATCCGACTAACAATGGTCTTATCAATGTGACGGATCGGAAAATGCTCTAAGAGGTCGGAAAAAACATGAATCTCGAGTTCCTTTTTTAGTAACTCGGCTCTAATTGGGCCCACCCCTTTGAGGTATTCAATGGGTGTAGATAATATGTTGGAACTTCCCGGTATAAGTAAAGAGTTGAAAATGAATCTATGCAAATTTAATCATTAGCAAATGATTCAGACCCCTTAAATCGAGGGAATAAAACCGGTTGGGGAGAGGAAAAAAAAGGGAGCTTACCGCCCTATTAATCGTCGGGCATCTTATCTTCGCCCCCTATGAGTAAAGAGGTGGTTCTTAGTGGTATTCGCCCTACAGGTTTTCTTCACCTGGGTAATTATTTTGGGGCCATGCGCAACTTTGTTCGCATGCAGTCAGAATTTGATTGTTATTTCTTCGTTGCCAACTGGCACAGTCTTACCACGCATCCCGATACCCAGACACTGAAGCAAAGTGTGAACAGGGTAGTTGCCGAGAATATTGCCTGCGGATTAGACCCTGAGCAGGTAGCGCTCTATGTACAAAGTGATGTGCCTGAAATCGCCGAATTGTATTTGTACCTGAATATGCTGGCCTATAAGGGTGAATTGGAAAAAACAGTGACTTTTAAAGAAAAAGTAAGATTGCAGCCCGAAAATGTGAACGCCGGTCTGTTGACTTACCCGGTATTACAGGCAGCCGATATTTTGATCCACCGGGCAGTGAAAGTACCCGTTGGTAAAGACCAGGAGCAGAATTTAGAAATGGCGCGAAATTTTGCCGAGCGTTTCAATCACCGGTATGGCGAGGTTTTTCCCCTACCCTATGGA
>JBIIRN010000090.1:0-7624 GCA_044341525.1 Sediminibacterium sp.
CAGAACTCATCATCCGCAGCCGTGGTTTCGGGAGATGAATTCAACAGTTCACGTGCCTGTACCGGCAGTTGCATCCAGGCCAGGGGGGTACTGAGGGCAGTGTAAGTGAGGTTACGCAGAAAGTCACGCTTTTTCATAAAGTTTTTTTTAATAGTATCAGGAGGAAGTAAGTGAGGAAAGTTTAGTATAACCAATCTGCCAGCTGTCTTCTTTTGCCTTAGGGTTGAATTTTATTTCGATACAATATTTTTCAACTTGTTCCGGCGGTAGCAGATCTTCGATCAGATAAGTGTCATCTACGTCTATACCGAATTTATCGTCGATGTGAGAGGCTGCTCCTTTAAATCCGGCATGTCGGTAAAAGGCAGATTGTTTGGCAGAGCGGATGGCAGAAGCCATATCGGAAGCCACCTCAATCAGTTTATGATGGTATTCTTCAAATTCACCCGGGCGATAGCCCCCCAGATTGATAAAGAAAAGTCGCGGAGAATGAGGGGGGAGGGATTTCCTTTTTTTGGCCGAAAGAATTCGGATGCTGTGTTGTTGAACTGTTGTTAGTTCCCGCCAGGCGTCAATGTGTAACTTATGTTTTCCCGGCCAAAAGTTATGCAGTTGTGGCACGAGCGCAGACAGGGAAGGGGCAATGCCGAAATAGATATCATGTTGTTCGGTATTCCGCCCCTCCGGCGTACAGCCGATTAAAACCATGAATAGTTTCATGTAATAATATTAGTGAATTTTAGCTGTATATTGGCACATGAGAAAATTATCGATCCTGATCAGTTGTCTGATCATGGTTACCGCTATGGCACAGGATACCTCTACTTCCCGGCAGCAGCTGATTGGTCAGATCAGGGATAGTTTTTCCCGTCTGCCGGGGGAATATGCATTGGCTGCCCTCCATTTGCCATCCGGAGACACGCTTCTGATCAATGAAAGGGAAATGTTTCATGCAGCCAGTACGATGAAGACCCCGGTCATGATTGAAATTTTTCGCCAGGTGGCGGAAGGAAAGATTCGATTAGACGACACAATAATGGTGAAGAATGAATTCTTCAGTATCGTGGATGGAAGCAGTTATCAGCTGACCCCGTCTGATGATAGTGATGACGAGGTTTATCAGAAAATAGGGACGGGGCAGACAATTGATTACCTGTTATTTCATATGATTACCCGCAGCAGCAACCTGGCAACTAACCTGCTGATGCAATTGGCAGATGGTAAGCAGGTTACTGCAACTATGAGAATCCTGGGCGCCCCCTCCATTCAGGTGATGCGGGGGGTGGAAGACAGCAAGGCCTATCGGCAGGGTTTGAATAATGAAACCAGTGCGTATGATTTGTTGAAGATCTTCGAGCAGATTGCCCTGGGTAAGGCGGTCAATAGAGATGCCTCTCAGCAGATGGTGAATATCTTGTTGCAACAATTTTATAAGGATTTAATTCCTGCCAGATTACCGGAGGGTACCCGGGTTGCCCATAAAACCGGCTGGATTACCGGGGTACACCATGATTCGGGTATTATTTTCTTACCGGGTGGCGGGCAGTTGGTACTGGTTTTACTCTCTAAAAAGGCAACGGATGAGATTGCCACCAAGCAGATGCTCGCATCGACAGCCCGAATGGTTTTTGATTTTTACTCGGGGCTGGCAGCCAATAAGTAGCTATAAATACTAACTTTTGTTAGTATTTATTTGTAAAATAATGTACCTAGCTGCAGCGTTATGGTTATCCGAAAAGTCTTGAAATACAATTTTGTAGACGTGATTTTCATTTTCCGGCCAAAAAAACTTAACAATAAATTTTTTTTGTCAAAATCTTCTATATTTGTTTCGCTTATTTTAACCAATAAACTGCCAATTATGAATTGTAAGAAGCTTGTTACGCCTTTGCTTATGGGGCTTTTTGCGTGCTTCTTCGTTGTTGCGGCGCATGCTCAGACGAAGACGGTTACGGGAAAGGTTACCGATGCGAAGGATGGATCTCCGCTGGCCGGAGTTTCCGTTGTTGTGAAGGGTTCCAGCACAGGCACACAAACTGCCAATGATGGAACGTATCGTATTAATGTTGCCTCTAATGGTACTCTGGTTTTCTCCAGTGTAGGTTTTGGAAGCAAGGAAGTTGCTGTAGGCTCTAACGCTGCTGTCAATGTTTCTCTGGCTGCTACGAATGAGCAGTTAGGCGAAGTGGTGGTAGTAGGTTATGGTACCAGAAAGGTAAAAGACCTGACTGGTTCTGTTGCCAATGTAACTACCAAGGACTTTAATAAAGGACAGATTGCTACGCCTGATCAGTTACTGCAGGGCCGTACGCCCGGTGTATTGGTGACGCCTGCCACTGGTGAGCCCGGTGCTGCTGCGACCATCAACATTCGTGGTACCGGTTCTATCAGCGGTGCTCAGGAGCCTTTGTATGTGGTGGATGGTGTGCCCCTGGGACAGGGTGGTACACTCAGTTCTGCCAGTGGTTTGGAAGGTGGTACAACTGCCAAGAATCCGCTGGTGTTCCTGAACCCCAATGATATTGAGAGCATTACTGTATTGAAAGACGCTTCTGCTGCCGCTATCTATGGTTCCAGAGGTGCGAATGGTGTAATCCTCATTACTACTAAAAGTGGTCGTGGTGGTCGCAATGGTTCTTTCAACCTGAGCGCTAATACCAACGTTGCTACTACTGCTAAGCGCTATGATTTGATGAGTGCTTCTGAATTCTTGTTGGCTGCAAAAAGAGCTAACATTGATGGCGGTGCTGATCCGGTTGCTGCCGGCGAAGCTGTAAAGCTGATTGATAACGGTGCCGTAACTGACTGGCAGGATGAAATCTTCAGAACTGCTATCTCTCAAAACTATAACCTCAGCTGGGGCTACAATGTGGGTGGTACCACTGCCCGCGTGAGTGGTTCTTATGACGATCAGCAGGGTATTGTACGCAACAGTGCTCTGCAGCGTATGACCATCCGTGCCAACGTTACTCAGATGCTGATGGATAATAAATTAAAACTGGAACTGGCTTCTACTTATTCTAATACCAAGAACCAGTATCCTCCGCTTTCTAACAACGCCGGTTATCAGGGAAGCCTGTTGGGTGCTGCCTTGCAGTTAAACCCTACCAATCCGGTTAGAAATGCAGATGGAACTTTCTTCCAGCCCGGCGATCAGCGTAATCCGGTTCAGATGCTGGCTTACTTCGATGACCGCGATTATATCAATCGTTTCCTGAATAACCTGTCTGCTACTTATCAGATCACTAAAGAGTTGTCTTATAAAGCAGTATTTGGTTATGACCAGGGAAAATCTGTACGTACTGCATTTGCTGATCCTCGTTTGGGGTCTAACGCTTATGGTGGTACTGTAAATATATTCGGACGTGATCTGAATAATGGTATCCAGCAAAATGGTCGTATGACTGAGCAAACACTGAGAAATACTTCAGTTTTGTTTGAACAATACCTCACATATGACAAAACTTTTGGAAAGCACAACCTGAATGCCATCCTCGGTTATTCCAACCAAAGCTTTAAGAGTGAATATGAAGGTCGTGTAGGTTGGGGATTAGGACTGACTGCAGTTCCTGCTCCCGGTTATGATTTCAAAAAGGATGTAGGTCAGTTCAGAAACTATGCCACTTTTGTTCCCGGTTTTGATAAGAACACACTCCAGTCGTTCTTTACCCGCGTGAACTATTCTTATGCAGACAAGTATTTCCTGACTGCAACCCTCCGTGCGGATGGTTCTTCTAAGTTCGGTGCCAACAACCGTTATGGTGTATTCCCTGCCTTCGCGTTTAAATGGCGCGCAATGAAGGAAGAATTCATGCAGAAAGCACTCGGTGGAATTCTTAGTGACCTGAGCGTTCGTGCCAACTATGGTGTGCTGGGTAGCCAGGACAACCTGGGTTCATATGCCGCCTTGAATCTACAGCAGAAATTCGATCCGGTTACGGGAACTGTAAGCGGACCCGGTGCTACTACCCGTTTCATCCAGCAGGGTAATCCTGACCTGAAGTGGGAGCAAGCAGCTACTACCGGTTTTGGTATTGACCTGACTTCTAAAAATGGAAGACTTTCTGCCACCATCGATTACTACTATACCAAGCGTACCGACATGTTGTTCTTCGCTCCAACTCCAGGTGGATTCGCTCCCTCTGCTTATTGGTGGATCAACCTGAATGGTAGCGTTATCAACAAAGGATGGGAGTTGAGCTTAAACTATAAGCTGGTACAAGGTCGTAAATTCAGCTGGGATGTTAATTACAACATGACTACAGTGAAAAACAACATCGAGGGTCTGCCCACTCCGATCAATACCGGTGCCGTTAGCGGACAGGGTCTGACCGGTGCCTTCGCTCAAACATTGACGAATGGCAGTCCGATCTTTACCTGGTCTGTTCCTGTGTTCCAGGGATTTGATGGTAATGGTAACGCCCGTTACGCCAACGGTGCTGCTAACCAACTGGTAGGAACTGCCCTGCCTAACTTCTTTGCCGGATTGACCAATAACTTTACTTATGGTAACTGGAACCTAAGCATTTTCGCTAATGCTGTATCAGGTTTCTATGTTTACAACAATACTGCCAATGCGTTGTTCTTAAAAGGAAGTCTGCGCAATGGTCGTAACGTAACCAGAGAAGTAGGTAATGGTCCGGAGAATCCTTTCAACCCAGGTTCTGTTTCAACCAGATTCCTGGAGAAGGGTGACTTCATCCGCCTGGCAAACGTTAACCTGAGCTATGCTGTGAACCTCAAGAAAACAAATGTTATCAAGTCGCTCACACTGTTTGCTTCTGGTCAGAACCTGGCATTGTTTACCAAGTATAGTGGTATAGATCCCGAGGTGAACGTAGACAAAAACATCAATGGTATTCCTTCCAGAGGTTTCGACTACACCCAGTATCCGAGACCCAGAGTGTTTACCTTCGGTGCTAACATTGGCTTCTAATTCAGAACTAACAAAACTGTAAATATGAAAACAAATATGAAAAAATACCTCTTACTGGCTCTTGCTGCTGGAGTGGTTGGTTTCAGTGCTTGTAGCAAGCTGGAACCCGAATTGGGAGGCCCTAACTCAATAGCTCCGGCTACTACGAGCGGTGCTCCGACTCCACCCTCGATCTCAGCTGTATATGAGCAACTGAATTCTTTGATCGGTCAGTACGGTTATCAGGCCATGCAGGAACACTCAACCGATGAGTTGATGGGACCTACCCGTGGTACTGACTGGGATGACTTCGGAACCTGGCGCAGATTACACCTGCACACATGGGCCGGTGACCACAATCAAATCAACGACGTTTGGAATGGTCTGAATGGTGCTTTATTCCAAACAACCCTGGTAGCTGAATCAAGTACAGGCTTAGCAAAGGCTGAAGGGCAGTTTCTGCGCTCTTTCTTCCGGTTTTTGACTTGTGATCTATATGGTCAGGTGCAGAGCCGGCCAGCAACTGCTGCTGCCTCCGCAATTCCCAATGTAATCAGCAGAGCCAATGTGATTGATAGCATTATAGCTGAAGCAGAAACTGCTATGGCTACTCTTCCTGCCTTCAACAGAGACAATAGAGGACAAGCAACAAAAGAAGCTGCTTGGGCTTTATTGGCGAAGGCTTATCTAAATAGAGCTGTGTATAAAGCAGACCCAACAAAACCTGAAGGTCCTTACACTTTCAGCTCCGCTGATATGAATAAGGTTATTCAATATTGTGATCAGATCATTGCAAATTCATTGTTGCAGATTGACACATATTATTGGGATAATTTTAAGTGGGATAATGGTGCCCTGTCCACAGAGAACATTTTCGTACGTCGTCGCTCAGACACTCGCTCTGGAAATGGTCCTGACGTTGTTTGGGCATCATGTATGGGTTGGCACTATAACCAACGTCCTTCAGGATGGAATGGTTTCACAACCCTCTCTGATTTCTACGACAGCTTCGAAGACGGCGATAAACGCAAGCGTGATACTGTGGCCGATTATACCAATCGGGTAGGACCTGTTGCAGGATTCCTGGTAGGACAAGCGTATGGCCCAATCAATCCAAGTAAACCTAAGGAGCCGGGATCAATCGGTAATCCTATCGGACCGCTCTTCGATCGTTCAGGAAATCCTTTGATTTTCACTCGTAATGCCAGTATCTTCTTCAACGGGGAAGCCAGTGGTATCCGTGTAAACAAATTCCTGCTCGATCCTAACTCCATCAATGATGGTGGTTGGGGAACACAAAATGAATTCCCTTTCTTCCGCGAAGCTGATGTTATGCTGATGAAAGCTGAAGCAATCCTCCGTGGTGGTACTCCTACAGGTGGTCAGACTGCCCTCAGTCTGGTAAACGCTGTACGCGCTGCCAGAGGTGCATCAGCCTTAGCTTCAGTTAACCTGACTACTTTGTTGGCTGAAAGAGGTCGTGAGCTGTATATCGAGGGCTGGAGAAGAAATGATATGATCCGCTTCGGTGTATTCAATAGCCCTGTACAGGAAAGACCAAACAGGTCTGAAGGTTTCAAGGTGGTTTACCCGATCCCGACCATCTCTCTCTCATCTAATCCTAACCTGAAGCAAAACTTCGGTTATTAATAGACTTTCTCTCTGAGTTAAAAAAGGCTGCCCTCAAGGCGGCCTTTTTTAATAGGGGGGTAGGTACTTTGCAGCTATTTAGTCACCTTTGCAGGAATTAATTCTATGGGATCTATGATGCGTTTGATTGTTCCTTTACTACTGCTCTCTGCCTGCAGGCAAGAATCTTCCCATGACACACGATTTACTTTGGAGGATAAGTGCAATATTCAATTCCAGAATAATATCCAGGAAACCAAAGAATTCAATGTTTTCAAATACAGGAACTTTTACAACGGCGGTGGCGTTGCTACCGGTGATATCAACAACGACGGACTAGCAGATGTTTTTTTTACTGCTAATCAGGGAAGCAATAAGTTGTACTTGAATAAAGGCAATCTTCAATTTGAAGATATTTCTGAGAAAGCAGGATTTACCAATAAACCACAATGGAGTACCGGAGTTGTTTTAGTAGATATCAACCATGATGGCTGGCTCGATATTTATGTGTGCAATGCAGGCAACATGATGCAACCGGAGTTGAGAAAAAACCAGCTTTTCATCAATAACCACAACCTCACATTTACCGACAGTGCTGCTGCCTATGGTCTCGCCGACGATGGGTACACCACCCACGCTTCCTTCTTCGATTATGATCTCGACGGCGACCTGGATTGTTTTATCGTCAACAACAGTCCTATACCCGTTAATACCCTCAACTATGCCAATACCCGGCAGATTCCTGCCAGCCAGGCCACTGTAGCAGATTTTCTGAAAGGCGGGGGTGATCACTTGTATAGAAACGATGGAAGAAAATTTACAGAAGTAACCCAGCAGTCCGGTATTTACGGCAGTATCATCAGCTTTGGACTGGGCGTGACTGTAGGTGATGTTAACAACGATGGCTGGCCTGATATTTATGTGTCGAATGATTTTTTTGAAAAAGATTATCTCTATATCAACCAACGAAACGGAACATTCAAGGATGAGCTGGAGAAAAGAATACAGCACGTTAGTCTTTCCTCCATGGGGGCCGATATTCAGGACATCAATAATGACGGACACCCCGATATCTTTACC
>JBIIRN010000004.1:0-24412 GCA_044341525.1 Sediminibacterium sp.
GATATCTCCCCCCAGCGAACCCATGACACCGCCAACTGCAACCATCCTTGCCGAGCCATTTTGAGTAAACCAGGCGGTTCGAAGTGCATCTTCCGGCTGTTGTGCCTGCAAAGTGGTGATGCCCCCCAAGGCAATTAATAAACTGGTTATTTTTGTTTTCATTGCATTTTATTTTCAGGCCGGACAAAATAATTACAGCTTCCGGCAATAGAAGGATATTCTTTACTAAAAATTGACAGGAATCTAGTTGCCTCTTCCACCGCGCCCTCCACCGGCTGAAGAACCTACGCTTCCGAAACCACCACTAAAGCCACCAGCTGAAGAGGAGGGGGCTGAAAAAGTACCGGAAGAACCGGAACCAAAACTACGAACCGGTCTGCTGTAGCTGCCACCGTCATATCCACCACCGGCAGGAGATAAAACTGAACGCATCAGGCTTCCAAAAGATCGGGGAGAACTGACAGTTCTGGTATTTTGGAAATTATTGGTAAAGTTGCTATTATTAAATGTTCTGTTCCGGGCACCTGTCAAATTGCTCATAGATGAGGGCCCTGCTGAAAATTTAGGGGAACTATAATTAATTAATGTGAAAAAGGGATTATTCCAACCAAATCCACCAAATCCATTCCAGCCACCGAATCCATTCCAGCCACCAAACCCACCGAGCCCACCGGTGAAACCCCAGCCACCATTGAGCGGAAAGAAAGGATGTCCAAAAGAATTGAAGGTCGGACAGGTAAAACAGTTATAAAATGAATTAAAATGAGAGAAAGTCATTGGGGCAAAACTAAATCTACAGTCATTCCAATAACTAAAGTCATCAATGGAAGACCACCTATTGCGATTAGCCACTTTTCTGCGGAGATAAGCATCATCCTGAGATCCAACATAATCCTGGTATTCCTCTTGCTCTTTTCTATTTCTCGCATATTCTTCCCCACCTACCTGTTTTCCAGGCGAAAAGTATACATCATCAGGTGTTTGTCCTGCCTTATAAGCCGTACTGCAGGAAGTCAGTAATAAAACACCGAACAGAGAACTTAACACAGTCGTTTTCATAAAGGTGGTTTTAGAGATGAGATAAAGTTAGTTACATTTGCGCAACCAAACCGTTTTTTTAACAATTGCAAAAGTCATGCCAACAATTGTTAGCTATTTAGGTGGTTTGCAAATGATTGATTATGAGCAAAGAAATAACTTCCCGTACACAGGATTACTCTCAATGGTACAATGACCTGATCATCAAAAGCAGTCTGGCAGATTATAGTGCTGTCAGGGGATGTATGGTGATCAAACCCTACGGATTTGCCCTCTGGGAAAATATGCGGGATGTGCTCGACAAAATGTTCAAGGAAACCGGCCACCAGAATGCATATTTTCCTTTATTCGTTCCTAAAAGTCTGTTTGAAGCAGAAGAAAAAAATGCCGAGGGCTTTGCCAAGGAATGTGCGGTAGTGACGCACTACCGGTTGAAATCAGATCCTGATCATCCGGGAAAATTAATCGTCGATCCGGAAGCAAAACTGGAAGAAGAACTGGTGGTTCGTCCGACAAGTGAGGCGATCATTTGGAACACTTATAAAGGTTGGATTCAGTCATACCGGGATTTACCCATTCTGGTGAATCAGTGGGCGAATGTGGTTCGCTGGGAAATGCGTACCCGCCTATTTTTGCGCACGGCTGAATTTCTCTGGCAGGAAGGTCATACCGCACACGCGACCAAGGAAGAGGCACTGGTAGAAACCCGAAAAATGCTGGATGTTTATGCTGATTTCGTGGAAAACTGGATGGCTCTTCCGGTGATCAAAGGGATAAAAACTCCCAATGAAAGATTCGCGGGTGCAGAAGATACCTATTGCATTGAAGCCTTGATGCAGGATGGCAAAGCTTTGCAGGCAGGTACCTCTCACTTTCTGGGCCAAAATTTCGCCCGTGCATTTGACGTGAAATTCAGTGACCGGGAAAATAAATTAGATTATGTATGGGCCACCAGCTGGGGGGTTAGTACCCGACTGATTGGGGCATTGGTGATGGCTCACAGCGACGATGAGGGACTAATCCTTCCCCCAAAAATTGCACCTTTACAGGTGGTTATTGTTCCGATCTTTAAGGGTGCCGAGCAAAAAGCACAACTCGATGAAGCAGTACATCCTATCATGGCTGAATTACGTAGCTTGGGTATTTCAGTAAAATATGACGACAGTGATAATGCACGTCCCGGATGGAAATTTGCTGAATATGAAATGAAGGGGGTACCTGTTCGCCTGGCTATCGGAGCCCGGGACCTGGAGAATAAAGTAGTGGAAGTAGCCCGGAGAGATACCCGGGAGAAAAATACGGTTCCTCTGGAAGGAATTGCAGGCCATATCAGGCAATTGCTGGATGCCATTCAGCAGAACCTTTATAACAAAGCGCTTCAATTCAGAAGTGAACACATCACCACCGCAAATACCTGGGATGAATTCTTGTCCATTCTTGATAACAAAGGAGGATTCGTTTCTGCCCATTGGGATGGAACAGCTGCCACCGAAGAAAAAATCAAGGAACTCAGTAAAGCGACCATCCGTTGTATTCCGCTCGATAATCCCGAGGAAAAAGGAACCTGTATCCTTACCGGTCAGCCTTCCTCTCAGCGGGTATTGTTTGCAAGAGCGTACTGATGCACTCACCTTTCAATCAACCTATTGTATGAAGCAGAAGGAAGTGCCTCCGTACCTGCTGCCGTATTTGAACGGACAGGTCATATTGGTAGACAAGCCGCTGAAATGGACCTCCTTCGATGTGGTGAGAAAGATTCGTTACCTGACACAAATCAAAAAAGTGGGTCATGCCGGAACGCTGGATCCTTTGGCAACCGGTCTACTCATTGTCTGCACGGGTAAGTTTACCAAGGAGATTAACCGATACATGGGTATGGAAAAGGAATATACGGGTACCTTCACGGTTGGGGCAGTCACTCCAACATATGATCTGGAAAGCGAACCCATCCACCCCCAATCATATGCTCATTTAAATCAGGCAGAAATTCAGGCCGCCGCAGCTCAATTGACCGGCCCTATTCTTCAGGTGCCTCCGCAACATTCTGCCATCAAGAAAGATGGGAAGCCGATTTATCTGGCTGCCCGAAAAGGAGAGCAGATAATAATTGAACCCCGACCGGTGCATATTTATGCATTTGATATAGTGGCCATTGAATTGCCCGTCATTCATTTTCGTGTTGTTTGTTCAACAGGAACCTATATTCGAAGTCTTGCCAATGACCTGGGTCAAATCCTGGGAACCGGTGCTTATCTCAGTAGTTTACGTAGAACTCGGATAGGTGAATTTAAAGTTGAAGATGCTCAATCACCTGAACAATTTCAACAACATATTCAGCATCTTTCAACTGAATTAAAAGGGTAATCCAATACCTAATTGAAGACCGAAATTTTCAACGGTGAGTCCGTTCGGTCGTTGCTCAGTGAAATTAAGCGTATTTATCCAACCCTTATTATAAGGTCTTGCAGGGTCCTTGATTTTGTAAGCACCATCTAAACGAATCAGGAAATAAGTAAAATCAAATCTTAATCCTAGTCCCATAGCTATGGCCAGATCACGGCCGAGTCGCTTTAAAGAAAACTGGGCATCGGGGTCGCCCGGAATTTTCTTGATACTCCAGATATTTCCAATATCCGTGAATAGGGCTGACTCAATTTTGAAACCCCCAATGCTGGTCAGTCTGAACCTGTATTCCAGGTTCATTTCTAACTGCATATCGCCAAATCTGTCTCGATAAGTAGAATTGGAAATCGTATCACTTTGAATAGAACTTCCCAAGCCGATCTGCCTTAATCTCCAGGCACGCATACTATTCGGACCACCCCCAAAGAATTGTTTAAAGAAGGGAAGCGTATTCCCTATCAGGGAATCAGTGCCGAAGTTATATCCAATGCCGGCAAAGGAACGGAAAGCCAGGGTATTCTTATTTTGTTTAATGGTTTGTCTGTACTCTGCCTCACCCTTGACAAAGCGGTAGATTTGGGAAGGAATTGCATTGAAAAGGGCAAACAAGCCCCCTGATTCTTCAAAACCCAGTCGAATGAAGTGACTTTTATTGGGGTTACGACGGTCAGCAAAACTTTTGAATATTGTAAGGGTTTGTCCGAACACCTTTCCCTCGTTAAAAGAGGTTTGTAAGAAGGGATTGGTCAATAGCAGGCTATCCAGTTTATAAAACCTTTCGATGGTATATAATTCAGCATTGATGGGCTTATACAGCCATGAAATATTGTTTTTCTTCCAGACATATCCCCAACTCGCGACCAATGACCGTAGAACATAATAGTCCCGGCGATCTACATACGAACCGGTGACATTCAATAAAGTTTTGCGCTCATCAGCCTTTTGAAGTGGCTTCCAGTTTTTAAAAGGAAGTATCAAGCGGGGGAAAGCAAAAGTGTGGCCCAGACTGATATGAAATGTTTGAATGAGAGGACCGGATTGGCTGTTTAAAATATTCAATTCGACTCCCGTTCTGAAAGTGGTGATTCCTTGTATTGATCTTTTGTGAACATTGCGATTGGTATAACTCAGGTTGGTTGACAGACCCCATAAATTTCCGGATCCAATATCTGTTGTATTTCTGCTTCCCTCCAGGTCTATCGAAAAACTCTGCTTGACAGCAGGTACCAGAAAATAGTGGATGTCGAGGGTATCTTTGTCTCTTTGAATGATTTTTGCATCTGCCGATTGCCAGGCCGGCAGTTTGGTCATGGCATTCAAAGTTTTGAAATAGTTTTTTTCATTGAACAGTTCTCCATGTTGCAGGTAGGTATGCTCCCGCAGGGGTTGGTCAACAAAGAGTCCTTTCTTATATCGCATGACAGAAAAGGGACGCCGAACCTCCAGCCAGTTTCGGGTACGCAGGAGACTGTCGGGCAAATCTGCTAATCTTGTTTCAGGATAATAGTATTGGGTTCCAATTTTGTAAGGAGTCAAAACAGTAGAGTCGATGGGTGAGCGCCGCTCCATAGAAACCGGCCAGCTGGTATTTTTTTGTCGGTTTTTATTAGCCAGCTGAATCAGTTCTACCAATTTCACCGGATCGAGGGTCAATTCAAAAAGAGAACGATCCAACGTGTCTACATGCGCAAATATGTGTTCCCGTGTAAATTGGTAATAACCGTTTTGCCGGTACAGACTGACCAATCTATCCAGTTCATCACTGATCGCTCCTTTGGTATAGGGGTCACCGGTCTTAATCAATGTTTTGCTTTTCTCTTTTTCAGTGAGTAACTGCAGGTTACTGTCTTTTAATTCGTACCCGATGGAATCGAATGTAATATTCTTACCCAGTTCAATAGAAAGGGCTATGCTTTTTCTTATCTGGTTTTTGACGTAATCGGTGCTTACAATCGGATAAAATTGAGCATAGTAAAATCCCTGAGAATTCAGGTATTCATTCATGTAGCCGATGCTTCTCTCCAAATTTGCGGTATCATAAACTGCCGGGTTTTTGATTACATACCGAACCCCCAATTGAGACACTTTTTTAACCCGGATGCTGTCGTCCCAGTAATTTTCGAGTTCATTGGTCAGCTTGATTTTCTCATCTTTGGATATATTTCCGTTGACAGCGATCTTTGTATCATAGACAAATGGTTTTTGTTTGGGTGGATTACTGATGATGGTTCGTTTTTCCAGACTGCAGGAACCCAGGATGACCATTCCGGCAAGAATTACGATATGATAGTTACATTTACGCATTCAAACTACTTACATGCTTAGTAAGAGAGAGGTCAAATATATTCAAAGTTTATGCCAGAAAAAACACAGAACTGAGGAACGTCTGTTCCTGGTGGAAGGGGAGAAGGCAGTAGCTGAATTGTTGAGGAGTGATTGGCAGGTTCGTCAGGTCTATGCCACCACTGATTGGATAAACTCTCATGCAGATCTTTCGATACCCGTTTTGGCAGCTGATGAAGATCAAATTCAGCAAATGAGTGGTTTGCGGTCGGCCCGTTCCGTTTTAGCATTAGTTGAAATGCCGACACCTCAACCCATTCCCCTTCAGCCTGATGGGTTTTCACTGGTCCTCGATACCATTCAAGACCCTGGCAACATGGGTACACTGCTGCGCATAGCAGATTGGTTTGGAATTCAGCACATCATTGCCAGCGAGGATTCTGCTGATTTGTATAACCCCAAAGTTATTCAGAGTAGTATGGGAAGTTTTCTCAGGGTACAGGTGAGTTTTACTTCACTCGCCTATTGGTTGCGGCAATATGAAGCACCTGTGATGGGAGCTGTTTTGAATGGAAAATCTGTATACGAGGAATCTCCCCGAGAGCAGGCAGCTCTGATCATTGGTAATGAAGGAAATGGTATACATTCGGAATTACATTCACTGATTCAAATTCCGGTTAGTATTCCAAGATTAGGGGGCGCAGAATCATTGAACGCCGCCGTAGCGACGGGTATTCTTTTGTCTTACCTGAAAAGGAAGTAATGCTGCATTAGGAAGCGATCCGAGCCAGTTCGGCTTCTTCCAGTTCCTGTATTCTTTGCTTTTGTTCGGCAAGGGCCTCTGCGATCGCGGCAGGGGAGAGAGGTTGAACAGCAGTAACTGCTGCCGGTATTGACTCCCCTGTCTGATGAGATTCGGAAATATCTTTTGCTGTCCTATCCTGTTTGCTTTGACAAATGCCTTTGGCACGTTTGTTCTCATCTAAATCTGATAAAACGATACCAGTTACAATACATGCCAGCCCGGGCATTACAATCCCGAGTAACAAGGGGTCTTGCAATGAGCATTTGTAAACATACGATAGGCGGGCTATCCATCCCAGCACAAAGAGTCGGATAGCCAGGGCTCCGAAGCCAACTGTAGTTAAGAACAATTCTGTTCCGTCATGAAGAATAAAAGTGGTGAGACTGAAATAAATAAACAAAACGGGCGCAAAGAGCAGTATTAGTCCACCATATAATAATTCACCATAATTATTGAAGGTTTCTTCGAGTCGGTCTAAATGGAAAAAAGAACGGCGATAGGGTCGAAAATTCAGTGGAGGATCCTTACGATTTTTGCGGGCGGGTTGACCAACCTTCAACACGGTATATTTCCCAAGCACCCTCACGGAAAGATGGGTGGGAAAATTCAAAGCACCAGCAGTATTCGTTTGGCTCATAAAGTGGGTATACTGCCGGAGCAGTTTGGTCACAAAGTAACGGTTTTTAAGTGCTGATGGGTCTTCTTCTCCGGAGGTCGGGCCTCGATGGTTGAAAGAATGTGAATAAAAAAAATAATTGAGTGGGACTATCTCAGTTGGATGTACTGGATAGGCCTGTCTGTTCGAATGATGAAGGTCGGCAGCAATAGGCAAAGAAAGCAGATCAACAGGGCTGAAACCACAATGATCAGTATCTGCCACCAGATAATTTGCACCGGTGCCACTGACACATAATAGGAAGCTTCATCCAGCCGGATAAAACCGGTGGCCTGCTGCAGCCAGCATATTGAAAGACCCAAAAGACAGCCCAGCAGAATGCCTGCCAGGGCAATCAGCATGGCCTGGTAAAGAAAAATATACCGAATCATACTGCCCGGTGCACCCAGGGTCTGCAAAATACCTACCATGCGGGTTCTTTCCAGTATCAATACAAGTAGACAGGTAGCCATGTTGATCAGACCCACAATTCCCAGAATGATAAATAATACATTTCTGTTGAGATTCTGTATCATCAACCAGTCAAAAATATTGGGGAAAATCTCCTCAATGGTGCTGCTTCCGGTCTGAAGGGGCAATACCTCCTTTATCCTTTCATGAATTTCCTTGATTTTCGATTGGTCATCAACGAATACCTCATATCCTCCAATCTGATCAGATTTCCAGTTACTAACTCTTTGAAGGAGTCGCAGGTCGGCAATTACAAAAAGCTGATCATATTCTGCGATCGAAGTCTGGTAAACCCCCTTGACCCTTACCCTTCGGTAGGTTCTCGTGCTTTCATCCGGAGAAATAAAGTAAAGCGTGAGGGTATCCATTACGTGTAAGTTGAGCAGCCGGGCCTGTTCAGCTGATACCAGCACATCCTGGCTATAATTACTGTCATTCCAGCTGATCCAGTTCCCCTGCTTTAAAAAAGGTAAAAAGGGGATAGAATCATATTGGGGCGTAATTGCTTTTATCAATACACCCTCTATACTTTTATTGAATTCGATTACAGCTGAACGGGTAGCAAAAGGTTGAATTTTTTTTACTCCCTTCATACTTCCGATCACTTTTTCCAGGGAGTCGTTTTTCACCATGGGTAATTCTTCCGCCACGAGCGATTTGCCGGGTATATACTGTTGAACCCTGATATGTCCCCAAAAACTAAATACCTTTCCTGAAATCTCCCGCTGAAATCCATTGACAAAGGAGACGGTAATAATCAATGCCATTACGCTGATTGCCGTGGCTACTACCGAGAGTCGGATGATGAATCCGGCAAAAGAACGCTGGCTGCTGATGGCCAGTTGGCGGGCTATGGTAAACGCAAGGTTCAAATAAAAGACTTATGTTGTAAAACTACTATGCCCGCCACTGCCTTCCAAAATCATTTCTTTTTTTGTAGTAAGTTTATGTTTCTAAATATGAATCGTTTCCTCCTTTTGGGCGGTTTTCTTTTGTGGTTGGGTTTTGCAAAGGCGCAAACGCAAACCGATCGAATTTACCGGGAGAATATCCGGGGTGTCTCTTTTTTTAAGCAGGGTGATCCTTATTCTTTTCCTCTGATGGAACTGGGTTCAGGGGAACTTCTCGAATTGCATTTCGACGAATTAGGTCGCCAGCCCCGTAATTATTTTTATACTTTCCAATTGTGTAATGCAGACTGGTCACCGGCTGATTTGAATGTTTTTGAATACATCCGGGGATTTACGCAGAATCGAATTCTCCAATATCGGATGTCTTCGGCGACTTCAACAGATTATGTTCATTATCAGGTTAATCTTCCTGAGAAAAATTGTATGCCTTTCCGAAGTGGAAATTACCTGTTAAAAGTTTTTTTGAATGGCGATACCAGTCAACTGGTCTTGACCCGGCGCATGATGATTGTTCAAAATCAGGTACCCATTGGAGCCCTTGCCCTGCAGCCCTTTGACCCCGCTTTGCAACTTACCCACCAAAAAATACAGGTCACGCTCGATGTTAAATCGATCAATCTTTTCATGCAACAGCAAGGAAAGTTGTTTATTCTCCAAAACAATCGCTGGGAAACGGCAAAGACACCTTCTCAACCTTTAATTATCCGGGAAAACCTGATTGAATTCAATGCAGAAATGGATGCGGTTTTTCCGGCAGGAAAAGAATATCGATGGGCCGATCTGCGGAGCATCCGGTTTCTCTCTGATCGCATTGATCGTGTCGACAATAGCACCCTTCCCAATACGGTCTATCTAAAAACCGATGCCGACCGAACTAAAACCCGCTATGCTTTCTTCCCAGATCTGAACGGTCATTTCTCTATCGGAACTACCGACCAGTTCAATACCTGGTGGCAGACTGATTATATGAATGTTCACTTTTCATTCGAGCCTGCTAACCGTCAGCCCTATCCGGGAAGAGATGTTTATATCTGGAGTGAAGCTACCCTTTTATTTCCGCGTGAGCAATACAAAATGGAATGGAATGAAAGCCGGGGTTTATATGAAAAAACACTGCAATTAAAGCAAGGGTATTACAGTTATGCCTATGTTTCTGCTCGCAGCAATGACCCGGTTTTTCGTCCGGATCCTTCTTTTACGGAGGGCAATTATTTCGAAACAGAAAATGAATATACTATCTTATTTTATTATCGCTCTTTCAGTGCCCGCTACGACGAATTGATCGGGGTTCACCGACTGCGTACCGGACCCGGATTGACACGCTGACTGAATCTCTGCAATTCCGGATGTGACCTCAATTCCTTATCTTTGCAACGGCAGGTCTTGCACGACCAGCTCCTGCTGAACCTCCCCAGGGCAGGAATGCAGCAAGGATAAGCGGTTGTAGCGGTGCGATGTAAGTAGCCTGCCATTTTTTATTATATTACTGCCCTCAAAATATCCCTTCATGAAATTTTTTGTTGACACGGCCAACCTTGCCCAGATCAAAGAAGCCAACGACTTGGGTATCCTCGACGGAGTTACTACCAACCCTTCCCTGATGGCAAAGGAAGGTATCAAGGGTGAAGCTGCCATCAATCAGCATTACCTGACTATCTGCGAGATGGTTCAAGGTGATATCAGCGCCGAAGTACTTTCCACCGACTTTGCTTCCATGGTGGAGGAAGGAAAAAAATTGGCTGCCATCCATCCCAATATTGTGGTAAAGGTACCGATGATTAAGGATGGTGTGAAAGCTATCAAATGGTTCACTGATAACGGCATCCGTACCAATTGTACCCTGGTATTTTCTGCAGGACAGGCCATACTGGCTGCAAAAGCAGGTGCCAGTTACGTTTCACCCTTTATCGGTCGCATCGACGATAGCGGTTGGGACGGAATGGAATTAATCGCACAGATTCGTCAGATCTATGATGTACAGGCATTCAAAACTGAAATTTTAGCCGCTTCCATCAGAAATGGTCTCCACTTTGTAAAAGCTGCAGAACTGGGTGCAGACGTATGTACCTGCCCCCTCGATTCTATCTTGTCTTTGCTCAAGCATCCACTGACCGATATCGGACTGGCAAAGTTTCTGGAAGATGCCAAAAAAATGTAATTAGTTGACCGGGATAACCTGTTGAACCATTGCACTTTTTTGGGCTGCCTCTATAATTTGCATAACCTGAATGCCATCTAAACCTGTAACCGGTATAGGAGCTTTTTCCCTGATATGTCGATAGATGGCTTCAAAATATTCGAGATAATTTCCCCTTTCTGTAGGCCATTTTTTTCTGATAACTCCCTCTTCCATTTCAGTATGTAATAAACCCTGCTCTTCTGCCGGTTCTATTCCCCATTCGGGCAGCAGGGGAGAAATGCCTGCCAGTAAATCCCTTTCCTGCACATCAGCTCTTGATTTATGAAAGCTACCTTTTGTTCCAAAAAGGGTATAGGCAGGGATGGGTTCCCGATAGTGATAACCCGATTTGAGTCTGACCCGCAGACTTGGATAGTACAACAATAGTTCAAAACAATCATCTACCTGAGAGCCCGGTCTCAATGTTCTGATATCGGCAAATACTGCCTCGGGCCAACCAAACAATACCAAAGCCTGGTCAATCAAATGTGGTCCCAAATCATACAATAATCCTGCACCGGGAGTGGGCAATTCTTTGTGGAGTTTCGGACTCAATGCTGCTTTAAAACGATCATAGTGGAATTCCGCTTCCAGCAATTCCCCCAGACAGCCACTCTGCACAATTTTCTGAACCGTTCGGAAGTCACTGTCATACCGGCGATTTTGGAAAACACTCAGACAAAGATTTCGGTCTTTTGCCAGAAAGTTCAATTCCATTGCCTCTGCTGCTTTTAACGTAAATGCTTTTTCAACAATCACATGTTTACCCGATAATAATACCTGCTTGGCATACTCATAGTGAGTAGCAGTGGGGGTATTCACCACTACCAATTCGATGGAGGGGTCTTGTAAAATATCTGTGATTTGTTTTACGGATCTGGTTTCCGGGTAAAGTGCGGCAACCTGTTCGGTATGTCGTTCCCAGACAGTACTCAACCTGAACCCCGGATGTGCCTGCAGAAAGGGGGCATGAAATACCTTTCCCGACATGCCAAAAGATAGAAGCGCGGTTGATAGGGGAGACATTTGAAAAGATTATTTTCAGAGGTTTAAAAATAGTGATTCGTTCTGATATTGCTGAACCACCTTTTCTTAATTGGAAGAAGCGTTAAACACTCTGCTAAATCTACCTGATATATATTATATTTGAAAAAAACGGATCATGGAAAGAACAGATTTTGTGCATGTGGTCACTCCGGAACCCCATCGCGGACGCACCAGAGAGATGTTGAAGGAGCATCCGGAACTGCGTGGGCTGATTGGTAAAAACCCCTATTCTTTTATCGCCATTATAGGCATCGTTTCCCTTCAATTAATTATTGCCTATTTACTCGTGGGTCAGTCCTGGTGGTGGGTTTTTGGCGCTGCTTACCTCATCGGAGCATTTGCCGATCATGCACTGTTTGTGCTGATACATGAATGCGCCCATAAACTAATTTTTAAAAACAGAGCGGCCAACAAAATTGCCGGGATGATCGCCAACATACCCCTGATTTTTCCGAGCTCAGTTTCTTTTGAAACCTATCACCTGAAACACCATTCATTTCAGGGGGTACACGAGCTGGATGGTGACCTCCCCAATTACTGGGAAGCCAAACTCATCAATCATTATTTCATCGGTAAGGTAATCTGGTTATTGTTTTACCCGATTTTTCAGGTGTTCCGCCTTTCGCGCTTGCGTGAGATAGCCCCCTTCGATAAATGGGTCGCACTTAACTGGGTCATCCAAATTGTTTCAATGACTGCAATCGCCTGGTACTTAGGTCCGCAGGCTTTCGTTTATCTGGTGGCGAGTTTCTTTTTTTCTGTAGGACTTCACCCCCTGGGTGCCCGCTGGATACAGGAACATTACCTCACCCACGGCGAGCAGGAAACCTATAGCTACTATGGTGTACTGAATAATGTTGCTTTCAATGTGGGCTTCCACAATGAACACCATGATTTTCCATCTGTTCCCTGGAATCGACTGCCCAATATCAAAAAGACTGCACCTGCCTATTATAACCAACTTGCCAGTCATACCTCCTGGACCAAGCTTTTCTTACGCTTTCTTTTCGATCAGGAAATCAGTCTTTTTTCACGTGTAGTAAGAAAAAACAGGGGAAAGGTCGCTCTTACGGATGAATCCAGACCGGATGCAGAATTGAGTATTTAGCGGAATCATTTTCTCAATTAACAATGTATTGGCAATCAGAGTATTTCTGTGTTGTAAAACTGTTGTACCTTTGCGCCAGAAAGCGATGGCCAAACGCAAGAGACCGGGACTTACACCCTGAAGTACTTCTCAACGATTGACTTTCCCGGGCCATTTTATCATTTACTTTAAAAATTTAAGTTATGAACGACATACCTATGCAAACCCTTGTACCCAATGAAGTAGCCGACAAAAACAATACTTCTCATTCCAACACAACTACTGAAAACAGTATAGACCGAAATAAATCTGTTCAGGGCCGAACTCGTTTTGGCATCGCCGATCTTTGGAAAATCCAAAGAAATCAGCGCAGTGCCATGGCTAATCGCCGCAACATCCTATAAAAAAGTTTCGAATGAATGAATTTCCGGCAGTACCACCCACCGGTGGGGGACTGCCGGTTTTTTTTGAGCATAATTCAATAAAATATCGGTGCGGTTGCACCGGAGAAAAATTTCCTATCTTAAAGGCTGATTTAGTATTACCACTTCATTCAGTCAGGCATGTCAGACAATAAAACTTCTACCCGTGTCGCTTTTATCCTGCTGACCTCCCTATTTTTTCTTTGGGGTTTCGTTCATAATCTTGACCCGATTCTGATTCCTCACCTGAAAAAAGCATTTAGCTTATCTACGCTCGAGGCAGCACTGGTAGACTCATCTATTTTCATCGCTTACTTCTTTATGGCCTTGCCGGCAGGAATGATTATTCGCCGGTATGGATACAAAACGGCTATTGTAACCGGACTTCTTCTTTTTGCCCTTGGGTCCTTTTTGTTTGTGCCGGCTGCAGCTACCCAATTGTATGTTTTTTTTCTGGGAGCCCTTTTTGTAATAGGTTCCGGACTAGCCCTATTGGAAACAGCCGCCAATCCCTATGCGACCCTGCTTGGTGACCCCGCCACCGCTTCCCGCCGGCTAAATTTTGCACAGGCATTTAACGGATTGGCAGTGACGATTGCGCCGATTATCGGGGCAAGTGTTATTCTCACCCGGGATATTCCAATTGAACAATTGAATGGGATGTCGCCCCTCGAAAGGCAGGCTGCATTGGCAGCAGAAGCTTCCTCCGTTCAAGTTCCCTATTCTATTATTGGGGCTGTGATAGTATTGGTCGCTTTTATTTTTTTACAGATCCGAATGCCTGATATAAAAGAGAAAGGAACCGCTGTTCCCAAATGGGAAGAATTCTTCGATACCTGGCGAATACCTCACCTCCGCAATGCGGTTATCGCTCAATTCTTTTATGTAGGAGCACAGGTATGTGTGAGCAGTCTTTTCATTCTCTATGCCGACAAAGCTGCCCATATTAGTAAAACAACCGCTGCTACCTACCTGGGTATCGGGTATGGTGTATCCTTTATGCTCGGTCGTTTTATTGGTACTTTTTTTATGCAATGGATAACTCCCGAGCGACTCCTGACGTTCTATGCAATTATTAATTCATTGCTTTGTTTAGTGGCAGTGTATGGTTCCGGTATGACGGCACTCTATACTGTTTTTGCTATCAGCTTCTTTATGTCGATTATGTTTCCCACCATATTTTCATTAGGGATCAAAGAATTGGGAAAGCATACAGAAACAGGTAGCAGCTGGATCGTTATGGCCATTGTGGGTGGAGGATTGTTGCCCCTGGTATTCGGGTTTATTACTGATCTGACCGATAATATACAGTATGGATATTTTGTTCCTTTGGTTTGTTTTATGGTAGTTGCCTGGTTCGGATTCAAAGGACACCTCATCCGAACAAAATAAAAAATATGCCTCGTCAACACTTACTCCTACTCGACTTAAAAGAAGATCCTGATCTGATTGCAAGCTATGAGGATTGGCATCGAAAAGTATGGCCCGGAATTTTGCAGGGTATTCATGCTTCCGGAATCAATGAAATGAAAATATTTAGGGCCGGTAACAGGTTGGTGATGTGGATGGAAACTGCAGATAACTTTGACTTTTCTCAAAAAGCTGAAGCAGATGCCAATGATCCCCTGGTGCAAGAATGGGAAACGCTGATGGATCAATTTCAACAACCACTTCCCTTCGCACCAACCGGACAAAAATGGGTGCGCATGGAATCAATTTTTTCACTTCAAGAAGCATTGAAATATGTTTGAACTGAACCATAAGATTGCACTCATTACCGGTGCCGGCAGCGGAATCGGCAAAGCCATTTCCTTATTGTTTGCCCGACAGGGCGCTGTCATTCACCTCTTGGATATTCATCAGCCATCGCTGGATGAAACACTTGCTGCCATTCAATCAGCCGGTGGGAAGGCAGTTGCACACAGGGTGGATGTGACCCATGCCGATCAGGTTGAAGCAGTCATGAAAGAGATAGATTGTGCAGATATACTTGTCAATTGTGCGGGAGTCGCACATGTCGGAACAGCCACCAATACAACCCCGGCTGATTTTGAAAGGATATACAGTGTCAACGTTAAAGGCGTCTTTCATTGTCTCCACTTTGCAATACCCCTGCTATTACAAAAAGGGGGAGGCGCCATACTCAATATCGCATCGATAGCTGGTATCACAGGTATACCCGATCGCTTTGCCTATAGCATGAGCAAGGGTGCCGTGATTGCTATGACTAGAAGTGTGGCTCAGGACTATCTGCATCAGAATATCCGATGTAATTCCATTTCACCTGCGAGAATTCATACTCCCTTTGTTGATGGATTCATCGCTAAGAATTATGCCGGACAAGAGGAAGCAATGCTGAAGAAACTGGCTTCCTCCCAGCCCATAGGGCGGATGGGTTCGGTGGACGAGGTAGCGCAGTTGGCCCTTTATCTCTGCAGTGATGCAGCTGCTTTCATTTCAGGAAATGATTATCCAATCGATGGTGGTTATTTACACCTCAATCATTAAAGCTGATGATGGTTTCATTACTTAGAGAAGATTCAAATTTAGTCGCACCTATAAATTATACACGATGAAATTAATCAGATGGGGGAATCCGGGAGAAGAAAAACCCGGTATTTACCGGAACGACACATGCTTTGATGTGTCTGCCTGGATAAAGGATTATGATGAACATTTTTTTGCAACAGGCGGATTGAAAGAGCTGGCAAAACTGATTGCTTCCGAAACATTGCAGGAATTACCCAAGAACATTCGTTTCGGTTGTCCGGTAGCGCGTCCTTCTAAAATTGTTTGTATCGGATTAAACTACGCAAAACATGCCACAGAAACCGGGGCACCGATACCCAATGAACCCATTTTATTTTTAAAAGCAACAACAGCCATCAGCGGGCCTTATGATCCCATCCTTCTTCCCCGAGATTCAACCAAAACGGACTGGGAAGTGGAATTAGCGGTAGTAATCGGTCAAAAAGCTTCCTATGTTAGCAAAGAAGAGGCAATGACTTATGTAGCCGGCTATTGTTTGCACAATGATGTGAGTGAAAGGGCATTTCAACTGGAGAGAGGCGGAACTTGGGACAAAGGCAAGGGATGTGACACATTCGCACCAATTGGTCCCTGGCTGGCAACGGTAGATGAGATACCCAATCCCCATCAATTGAAATTATGGTTACAACTGAACGGACAGATCATGCAGGAGAGCAACACGGATGACTTGATATTTGATGTTCCTACCTTAATTTCATATACCAGCCGTTTTATGACCCTCTTACCGGGAGATATTATTTCAACCGGTACGCCTGCCGGAGTAGGAATGGGTATAAAGCCGGAGCCGCTTTACCTCAAGGCAGGCGATGTGGTAGAGTTAGGGATTGATGGGCTGGGATGTTCTCGACAAACAGTGATTGCACATTAATAACAACACTATATGGATTTACAACTTGCCAATAAAGTAATCCTGGTGACCGGTGGTGCCAGTGGCATAGGAAAAGCGGTGGTAAAAGCTTTGGCAGCGGAAGCAGCCATACCTGTAATCATTGACCGAAACACCGCTGCGGTTAAATCCCTCACAGATGAATTACTGATGAAAGGACATACAGCCATCAAGGTTACCGCAGAATTAACCGAACCAGGGAGTCCTGAAAAAATCATTCAATCCGTTATCAACCAGACAGGCCGAATAGATGGATTAGTCAACAATGCCGGCATCAATGATGGGGTAGGGTTGGAAAAAGGTGATTTGTTGCTTTTTCGGAATAGTTTAGAACAAAACCTGGTTCATTATTATAGTATGGCACATTTTGCTCTTCCCTGGTTAAAAAAATCACAGCAATCGGCAATAGTCAATGTAGTCTCTAAAACTGCTGAGACCGGTCAAGGTAATACTTCTGCCTATGCGGCCGCCAATGGCGGAAGAGCAGCCCTGACCCGTGAATGGGCTGTGGAGTTATTGTCTTATGGAATCCGTGTCAATGGGGTAGTGGTGGCAGAATGTGATACACCTGCTTACCAAACCTGGCTGTCAACTTTAGCTGCACCAGAAGAAAAATTAGAAGAAATTAAAAATCGTATCCCCTTCGAAAATAGAATGACCACCCCGGAAGAAGTGGCTGCAACGATCATCTTTTTGCTATCTCCCGTTTCCTCTCATACCACGGGACAATTATTTCATATAGATGGCGGTTACGTGCATCTGGACCGGGCATTGAGCTGAAAATTGGGAATTTGATTATTTTTCCTAATTTCATTAGCTAAAATACATTCATATATGAAAAAAGCTACAGGAATTGCTTTGCTATTGCTATTGGCCTGTAATAAAAACAGTAACCAGCATTCCATAATTGTACCCGATGTCATTCAGGCAGAAAAACGCCGGGGAAACATTTCCGGAGGTATCCAACTGTATGACGTAGATGGAAAAGCTATCGGTGACGCCAGTGGCGTAAAGATTGCTATTGAACAATCTAATCCTAATAATGAAGTATCTACGCTAACCAATAGTACAGGGAAATGGACACTCGATTCTATTCCCTTTGGTACCTATGACATAAGCATTTCCAAACCCGGCTTCGGTACTTCCCGGATCATGGGGTTATATCATGCCGCCATCAATCATGCAACTACCAATGTTGGTTCTAATCGTTATCTCAGCATGATATCTACTATTAACGTAACCAAATTAGTGGTAAGAAAATTGAGTGAATCTGCT
The DNA here is from genome assembly GCA_044341525.1 of Sediminibacterium sp. Classification (GTDB taxonomy): domain Bacteria; phylum Bacteroidota; class Bacteroidia; order Chitinophagales; family Chitinophagaceae; genus Sediminibacterium. Next base: position 18,013 of record JBIIRN010000004.1, read on the forward strand.
CCTGAAATACCTGCTTTAATAGCATCTGGTCTTATCAAGGAAGATGGAATCCTATTCAATCCCGTATTTGTAAATTCCAGTGCCGACGATAAAGCAGTTCGCTTTTTCTTCAGTACTTCACCGGATGTAAGCACCACCAATTTTATGGTGACCGAAAAGCAAAGATTCTCCGGTAAGGAGACAGGAAGCGAAAATGATAATTTCAAATTGAGTTGGTGGATTGATAATGGGTTTGCGCCCGGTCAAACCGTTTATGCTGTGGCATATGGCGATGCCAGAATCTCTGATGATTATGAAGACGCAGTTTCTGGTGTAACAAAATTCCCCTCCCTATCAGCAAATGGTTCTCCTGTAGTGTCCTTCGTGTTGCCTACCAAAAAATAAGGAATTACCACTTAAATTATTCGAATGTCGTACACCTCTGGTGCGCGACATTTTTTTATGCCTCTATGTAAGTCTTGGTTTCTTCCTTGATTTGAGCGAAAGTTGGTTAACAGGTGGTTGAGTGACCGAATTCTATTTAGCATAAATTCAGTATTTTCAAGACTCAAATTTTGCCATATGAAAAAATCATTATTTATTGGACTGTTATTGGTACTTGCCTGCAGTAAGAATAGTAACCAGCATTCGATTGTCGTACCAGATGTTATACAGGCTGAAAATAGGAGGGGAAATATAACCGGGGGGATACGATTATTCGATAAGGATGGAAAAGCTTTAGAAGATGGTAGCGGAGTCACCATAACGATTGCTCAGTCGAATGTTTCAACACAAAGCAATCAGCTGGGCAAATGGACGCTCGATTCTATACCCTTTGGTACTTATGACCTCGTACTTTCTAAACCGGGTTATGGCACCTCGCGCATCAAGGGTCTTTACCATGCTGCCAGTAACCATGCAACAACCCTTGTGAAGGCAACCACCTATATGAGCGTAATTTCAGATCTGGAGATCACTAATTTTTTTACCAGAAAATCAAGTGAAGCTTTTCCAATTCTATTGAGTCTGGTTATTGCCGGCGCTGAAGATGGTATCATTTTCTATCCCGGCTTTAAAAATATTTCCAGTAAGGAGAAGCCGGTAAGGTTTTTCATGAGTACTTCCCCTGATGTTAGTTCTACCAATTACCTGGTAACCGAAAAGCAGTTCTATTCAGGTAATGTAACCAAAGATGAGAACGATAATTTTAAAACCAGTTGGTTCATTGCAAAAGGTTTTCAGCCGGGAACGACAGTTTATGTAAAGGCACATGGTGATGGAAGTTACACGGATGATTATGAGGATCCTATTTCAGGGTTAACTGTTTTCCCATGTCTCTCTCCTAATGGGTCAAAAGTTATATCCTTTGTGGTACCCATGATAAAATAAAGGTTATGTGTTTACCCATTTCGTTTGATCTGCGAGCATGACTGCTTTCATTTATGAGAAATTTTTCCAAATAAAAATGATACTATGTTATTTCAATCCATTGTAAAATCTTTCTTGCCTTTGTTTTTAATCGGTAGTGTAATACATTCCCACGCACAAAACACTGTAATCATTGACGCCATCATCAAAGAGGGAACCGAAAATTCTGCTTTGAAGCGGATGGGGCACGAATTGATGGACCAGATCGGTCCGCGGCTGGTGGGAACTCCCCAAATGCAAAAAGCCAATGATTGGGCTGTGAATACCTATGCCGGTTGGGGAATACAGGCAAGGAATGAGGCATGGGGCCAATGGAAGGACTGGGAAAGAGGCGTAACTCATCTGGACATGCTAACACCCCGGCTGCATACCATTGAATGTACCCAACTCGCCTGGAGTCCTTCCACCAAAAAAGGTGGGGTAAAGGGTGAAGTGATGATCTTACCTGATTTGGCTGATTCATCTGCTTATGCAGCATGGATGAAAACGGTGAAAGGAAAGATGGTCATGATCTCTATGCCACAACCAACAGGCAGGCCAGACTACAACTGGCAGGAGTTTGCTCTCAAGGAATCTTTTGATAAAATGAAAAAGGAAAGATTGGCGCAAACAACTGCTTGGCGCAACCGTGTCAGTAAAACCGGACTCAACACCAGGCAGCTAGTAAGTAAGTTGGAAGAGGCAGGTGCCATTGCCATCCTTACCCATAACTGGTCTTCCGGCTTTGGTGTTGATAAAATATTTAGTGCTTCCACTAAAAAGATACCGACCATCGATATAGCGCTCGAAGATTATGGGTTGTTGTACCGTTTGGCCGAATCCGGTATGCCACCCTTGCTGCATTTGACAAGTACTTCCCGACATGGAAATTTAATTCCGGTGTACAACACACTGGCAGAGATGAAAGGAGCGGAGAAGCCGGGAGAATATGTGATGCTATCAGCACATTTTGACAGTTGGGATGGTGCAACAGGAGCGACCGATAACGGTACCGGTACTTTGATTATGATGGAAGCCATGCGCATACTCAAAAAAGTATATCCCAATCCTAAACGAACCATATTGGCAGGTCATTGGGGTAGTGAGGAACAGGGCCTCAATGGGTCAAGAGCATTTGTGGAAGATCATCCCGAAGTAGTGGACCATTTGCAGGCCTTGTTCAATCAGGACAATGGAACCGGTCGTATAGTGAATATATCCGGACAAGGGTTTCAGCAATCAGGAACTTTTTTTTCTCGTTGGCTCGCAGCTGTGCCGGATACGATTAAAAATCGCATCAGCAGGAATTTTCCTGGATCTCCGGGTGGGGGAGGAAGTGACTTTGCTTCTTTTGTAGCAGTCGGTGCACCCGGATTTTCACTCTCCTCACTGAGCTGGTCTTATTTCAATTATACCTGGCATACCAACCGAGATACCTATGATAAAATTGTCTTTGATGATTTACAAAACAATGCCTTGTTGGTAGCGATGTTGGTTTACATGGCTTGTGAAGATCCTGAGACCTTCCCGCGTGACAAAGCACCAATTCCGGGCAAAGCCACCGATAGAAACGGACAACCCATCAATTCATGGCCAAAGCAAGTGAAGGCAATTCGGGTTGGACCGGTTGATTGATAAATTTAGGGGTACCTTTTTTTTAGTTCCTCCCAGGAATTTTGAACTTGTTTAGATAGCGCATTAGGAATTATCTTATGGTCTCGGGAGAATTCCTTCGAACGCTCAATACGATCTTTTGTAACAGGATGGGTACTGAGGAATGAAAGACCGATCTCTTCTTTAGGATGTGATGCTTGTAAGGATTGCATCAATTGAGTCATGCCTTCCGGGCTAATCTTATTTTTTACCATTAATTCCTGACCCTGCCAGTCTGCTTCTGCTTCCAATTTTCGGGAATAACTCAATTCCTGTAACATACCTGCCTGATTAACAAGCGTACTACCCAAATCACTGAAATTGGTTCCTATCATGGATAGCAAATAGCCGGTAGTAAGATTACCCATCATCTGTTGCATGCTATGTCTGCTATTGACATGAGTAGCTTCATGCGATAAAAGGGCAAATAATTCCTGAGGTTCATTCAGCGCAGCGATTAGTCCGGAATGAACCACTATATTTCCTCCCGGAATGGCATAAGCATTAGCAATATTATCTTCTACAAGTGTCAGTTGGATGGGATATTTTTTACTTAGCGAATATTCCGATGCAAATGATCGCAGCAGTTCTGTGCCGTTGCTGTCAATATTACTTTCTTCAATTACTGCCTGAAAAATCTGATCTCCCCAAATGATTTCCTGCTTCACGGGAACTAATTTGACAAGCAAAGGGGGAAGTCCCCGGAAGGCCAACCAGAGAAAGGCGAATAAAAAGGCAACGATTACTGTAATCAGCCACCAGCCCCGCTTTTGATAGGTTCTGCGAAACCAGCCCGGGTGTCCTTCGCTGATCTTTTGCTGTAAAGCGATTCCTGCAGGATGATTGATAGGGATAATTAATTGTTCGGTACCGGACTGACTCAGGTAAACATGAATTTCTTCGCGAATAACAGTATAACGACAAGAATTGAGTCGATAAAAAACCTCTTTGGGATCAGGATGATGTGGATCGGATATCGACAGGACATCTTCATATACGATTACCTTCACCTGGTTGGGTTTGGCAACAACCCCATTGAAATAAGTAAAAATTCCTTCCCAGTTCATATATCAGATGATAAAGCCAAAGTCAAAAAAGTCTGACAGATCTTCACCCGAGGCATCGGAGAAGTCCTCTTGTTGTTGTTCTAATTCATCCAATGATATGTTGCCCGTCATTTGAATGTTATTAGCTACGAACTTCAATGACCGTGTGATAACCCAGGGTATGCCAATACCCAGTGTGAAAAGAATGATGAAAAAGTTTCCGGCAATAAGTGAGAAAAAACCTCCTGCAGTAGCAGTAGATTCAAATTGCACCATTTGATCGTTCCGATGCAAGCGTAGGTTATTCACGAAAAATCTGAAAACATCCCGCTGCCACCAAAAGAAATAGATACCTAGGGTGAAAATGGTAAGAATATAGCCGGCTAAGTTCATGACAAAAAAATCACCCCCTGTGCCGGAATAAGAGAAGTTAGCATCGCCCATGCGAACATGACCCAGAAGGTATCGGCGTAATTTCATGTAAAACCAGGGACCGTAAAAACCAAGTGTGATGAGGGTAAGAAAAATACCTCCGAAGAAAATTGTTGCTAGTTCTCCGCGGTCACCTGTGTATCCGAAACGAATACCCCGCCACATAGTCTTAGCCATCCGATACCGGTAGGAGCCATGTAAAGCAAAGGGTATCAAAATAAAAATGGATAAATAAATCAAAAACAATCCCCACCCCGCATGGTCTGAGTTGGCCAGAACGAAGAAAACAGCAAATAAAATACCCAACAAGATTAATAATTTAATATACCCCCGAAACATTTCTTTTCCGGTTCCGGTGAAAGTAAAGGGATGATCCTGCAAGGTAGTATGGGAGTAGACATAATTCAACGTATTCGCCTTGGCCCAGGGATAATAAAGGCCCAGGGTAACTATTTGCAAGAGCAGGTTGACCAATTGAATTTTAAAAAGTTCGAAACCATTGCCCAGGTAACGTAAAACATAATTCATAGAAAGGATTGTAAAGGATGTTTAATTAGGTGAATATAAATGAAATATATTAGATATATCATTTGAAAGGGAATAATATTTGCAACGTTACAGGGTGTTTGAAATGAAAAATAATTGAAACTTACTTCATTTCAAAAATTCAGGAGTTCTGTTTTTTGTGTACAGTTTTTTCGGTAAAAATTTTTTTCAATGGGGTTGTAGTTGAGGGGTAAAAGGTATATCAAAAATTGGTATATGTTAAGACGAACTTAATGATGTAGAATAAGGTCAATTTAAGACAGTTATTCGCCCATTTTAATGTTAAAAATGAGCTTGATCTCCTTGCTGTGGTTTAAATTTGTAGGGTGAAAGCGGGTAACCGCCGGATCGTTTTTGCTAAAACAAATTTCGCAATGAAAACTGCGAAGCCACTTAGTAAAAAGTAAACCATCCAATATCCAATATCCAATATCCCCCGGGAGCCTTTTTTATGGGCTGCTATTCCCGTTATAAACGGGCGTTCAAATCTTGCACTACATTCCAACCAATTTTCTTTTTTACGTCCTTTCAGGTTATTTTGGCTTATTGGGTTTCTTTTACTTTTTTCAACTTCTTCTCAATCTCAAACCTATGTATTTGCCCGACTTGATGGTGCTCCGATGAATACAACCGGATGGACCATGAACGGCGAGGCGGTGGTGAAGAATATTATTTACAACAACAATAGTGAGTTGCTGCTGGCTTCGGCTAAAACTTTTACAAGTGGCGGTATATTTTTTAATCAGCCCATCAATCTATCGATGTGTAGTAAATGGAGGGCTGAATTTGATTTTAGAATATTCGGAGGAACCGGTGCTGATGGTCTTGCTTTTAGTTTTCTATCCGCACCTCCTTCGGGATTTGTCAATGGAGAAGGATTGGGTTTACCTTCCGGTATTGATGGTTTGAAAGTTTGTTTTGATACGTATAACAACTGTAATTCTAACACTACTTTCCGGATGCCCAAAGTTGAAATTCGCTGGGGCATTGGTTATGATGAATGTTGGAACCAGCCTACCAAAGACAATAGAAATGGCAGCCTTGATTTCATTCGTTCCGATCCTTACAAACGGGCAGTGATCAGCTATGACAATGGAAATATTACTGTGACTGTGGATGGAATTCAAATGTTGACTGCTTTTCAGCAATTTAATTTTACCGGATATCTTGGATTTACCGCCAGTACCGGATCTAAGACAGATAACCATTCCATCCGAAATGCAATTATCTATACTGAGATGCCCCCCTCTGAAGCGGGCAATGCGCCGAATTCAACTTGCAATACCCTTTCGGGTCAGTTGGGAACCGGTTCAACTGCCGGCTACACCTATACCTGG
>JBIIRN010000092.1:0-7423 GCA_044341525.1 Sediminibacterium sp.
CTGTTTGAATTTTTCTAATTGATACCTGTGAAAAAGGGGCACTTTTTTTTGGCGTACACCTGTAACTCCCGCACTAAAAATCCAATTCTGTCCGACATCCCATTTGGCTCGGATATCTGCAGATTGCTGAAGGTAACCTGATGGCCGCTGGTAACCGGTAGTATCTCCCCCGCGTAGATCTCCAAAATCACTGAATCCCGCGGAGGCCATTAAAGCAAATTTTTGACTACTATAATTAATTTGCGATCGAACTGTATTCTCAATCCCCCCATCAGTCATCCTGAAATTCAGTTGGCTTGACCAGCGGGGAAAAGGAGAAAAGCCAGGCATTTTAGTAATGACATTAATTACCCCTCCCATTGCATCACTTCCATATTGAACTGAACCGGTACCTTTTATGACTTCAATTCTATCAATTGAAACCGGATCCAGTAATGTGAGGTACTGATTAGGACCGTACCTGAATATCGCGTTATTCAGCCGGATACCATCTATCAATATCAGATTTTGATTTCCCGTTAAGCCTCTGACAAAAGGGGATCCTCCTCCATGATTTGTTTTTTGAATAAATACACCTGTGAGCCCATCCATTAATTCCGGAACGGATCTTCCATTTCTTCTTGCTATAGTGGTACTATCTAAAATTGTGTAAGAAAAGGGAATTAATCTTCCATTGTTATTCATTCTATTTGTCTTTACTATGACCTCTTTCAATGCAGGAATAGTATCCGACTGGTAACTGGGTTCTAAAATTGTTGAGAATCCGATGCCAACAATTAATAATTCAAACATGTCAGGTAAATTAAATTTTACTCTGTAAATGTAAAGTTGGGAATAATCTTCATGAGTTAATTTTAAATGAATAACTCTTATGGTGATTTTCTATTTTATCCAAATAATGAAGTATGCCAGGGCAAAATTTCTTCTTAGTTATTCCCCTGCTCTCGACACAACCTTTGAAATATCTTGGAAGACGGCCGGTAATGCCTGGCGAATACGTTGGTAAGTAGCTGATGAAATATTTATCCGATCAAAAGGAACATATTTTACATACTGTTTGTTCTCTCCAGCCTTTCGGCCATATTTATAGGAATAAGTAAACCAACCGTCTTCCTGTAATTCAATTTCAGACAAATCTTTGTTGGGAATCGTTATAAAAAACAAATCCTGTCTGCGCATGGTCGAATTGTCTTGAAGGTTCGTGTTTCTCAACACCCAATAGGCTTCTTTGGCAGTTTCGTAGGAAGGATCGATCAATGCTACTTCTTTTGCAAGGTAATTCCGGTATCTATATCCTGTTTCATCGGCATAGTCATATAATTCTAATAATACCTGTTGAATAATCGGGCGCATAAAAGGGTAATGCGTACAACCCAAAATGAGGGTATTCATGGGTAACTCGGTCTTATTTTGCCGCATTTTCTCCAGCATACTCACCAGGTGATACCTTACATAGTTTTCGGGGTCATTCAACTGGATATCCTGACAAGTTCCTTTGTCATCATATTCACACAGTAATTTATTACCCATCCTGTTAAATCGATAAATAGAAAGTAAAGTGGTGTCAATCTTGTACTGAGCGTTTTTTACTGAAGGACCCTTATACTCTTTTCTATATCGCGTAGCCGTATCCACATAATAACTCCAGTCCCTGTCAATGCTTTCTGCCAAACCGGCGCCTCCCTGGCTTATAATGATTGGTTCCGGCATACCCAGTTTTGCCGACATTTCTATCAGGGTTCTGGGATATCCATTCGATGCCACGGTGCCTGCAGTCGCAAAAACGCCAATGGTTCCCCTGCCTTTTTCTCTTTGTTGTTGTAAAGCGGCTTTTACTCCGGCATCAATTACCCCGATTACCTGTATCTCCTCATTTTCTTTCCTTAAAAATTCCCGAATATCTGTTAGTGCAAAGGCAGTAGCCGTATTACAGGCAAGCACCAACATTTTTGCTGATTCCTTTGAGGTTGACTCCCATTTTTCTTTCTCCAATCGCCTGAAAGAATTCCCTAATAGAAAGCGCATATTTTTAAGGATGTGCTCTTTCAGCAGGGGCGTTTTATTTTCCGCTGCATAGTTTCCATAAGGCATATTGGCCTGATCGGCCAGGTACTGGAAATGTTCCCGGTCAAAATCCGGTACACCATCCTTTCCGGGTTTTCCAGTTATATTATTAAACTCGTCTATCGTTAGTAGCGCTTCCAAAACAGTAAGTCCGCCCGTGCCGGAGTCAAATACTCCAATTGGAGAGGCGGGATTTACCTTCTTTATCTGGGCATTTATAGAAAAATTACTATTGATGAGGCAAGTTGCCAGCAAAAGGGTATAAGTAAATATTTTTTTATGGCGTATTGGCATAAACCTGGTTGTTATGTTCTTCTTTCTTGAAAAGTTTTTGAATGGATAGAAAGGTTATTAAAGGTACAGTGATGATGTTCAAGGGATTTAATTGAAATGCTGCGTTGAAGTCCATGTGCATGCAGGCAGCTACCCCTCTTAAAAATCCACAGCCATAGCAATGGATTCCAGTCAGTTGATGAATCAGGCATAGACTGAAATCAGGATTAATCTCGTGATAATCGAGGTTTGCGATCCAGATGAGTATCGCTATGAATAATAAAAACCGGATGGTTCTATTTTCTGTACAATAGGTTACCATTGCCATCTTTAAAGCTTCCTACAATGATCATGATCAGGTCTACCAGTGCCCAAATACCACATCCGCCCAGCGTAAAGAGTTGCGCAATCCCAATGGTCGTTTTTTTGGTATAAAAACTGTGAACACCCAATGCTCCCAGGAAAAAACAAAGCAATAAAGTTGTCAGCCAGTCAAATCTCCCTTCGGGTACATCCATTGCTTGAAAGCCGCTGCCGGTGGGAGATTTATAATTAGGTGTAGGAACACCACAATGAATACAGATGGCGGCTTTGTCATCTATTTGTTTACCACAGTTAGAGCAGTACATATAAACAGTATTTTTTGATATCCTGAAGTGTTTATTTCATCTCTAAATTAAGATAAATCGTGTAGTGTTGTCTGATTATTTGATAATCTCTACACCGTTGAGTTGTAAATAACTAAAGTTTCCCCACCAGGCACGAATACCTGATCCTGATTCGTAACATTGTTCTGCACGCACTTTCTGCGCTGATCCTGTACATCGAAACCCAGTTCCCCTGGCTTGAATACTGCTACAATTTTTAAAAGTTACCTCACTGCCTCCATTCACTTCAAAGCAAGCCCTACTGGGGTCATCTCCCTGGTAGTAAGCAATACAATTCTCTATCAAAACATTTCTGACATTTCCTCTGTATTCGTCAATGGCAACAGCAGAGACCCCTGCATTATAACTTGTTATATTGCCAACATAAATATTTTCAGTCAAGCTTTTATTTTCATAGGATTGTACTAAAATAGTGCCGCCTCTGTCAAAAGGATTCGCCGGATTCCCTTTGACAGTAACATGATTGACAGATACTTCACTGGTTCGGCAGTTTTTATTTTCTGCAGACTTAACTATTACGGAAGTAAAGCCACAGGAAATAGCTTCAATACTGTCTACTTTGACTTTTCCGGAACGAATGGCAATTCCATGATAAAAATTTTTGACAATAATATTTTTGATGAGTATTGATCTGCCTGTTTGGCAAAGTATTCCGTGATCAAAATCATGATATCCGCCACCCAATAAACTAATGTGATTAAAAGTCTGGTTAAGTTCGCTGGAGTCAGCACCATCACCTGAGGTAAGTGCGGCTGCATCCGGATTGTCTCTTGCATCAATCCCCAAATACTGAATGTTAATATTTTTTTTATTATTGCAATTGATAGAACCCATAATGATTGTTCCAAATTCGAATTTTTCCGAAGGTTGTTGTTTTCCCAACAGTGATAAATCATCATAGCTGATTTTAATTTTCGCTTTGTATTTGCCTGTAGGAATAATTACAGGAACCTTCAGTGAGTCAGCTAATTTCATTGCACGTTCAAAAGCCGGAGTATCATCTGTTAATCCGTCACCTTTAGCCCCCTGCTGCATGACATTTACTCCCTCCTGTAAAGGCAGTAAACTGTAAATTTCGCTATCCTGCTCTTTTTGGCAAGAAAGACCGCTAATTACCATCACGATTGATAGGAGCTTTTTCACGACCACTAAATTAGTTTTTCTCACTGATTACAGCAAGAATGGTCCTGTAGGATAACTTAAAAGTCAGAAGAGAAAAAATATTATCGATTAACTTAACGCAGATACTGATTATGAAGTAATTTCCTCCAATCTTAGTAGCAGTATAAATGTCAGATACACTTTATATCAACGGCAGGGGTAGACAACAGCATACCTATGATGCCATCGTCATCGGTTCAGGAATGAGCGGCGGCTGGGCTGCCAAAGAATTATGTGAGCAAGGACTTTCTACCTTGGTTTTGGAAAGAGGCCGTCAGGTTGAACATAATAAAGATTACCCTACTGCGACAACACCTATTTGGGAGTTTCCTCACCGCAATGAGGTCTTGAGGCAGGAAGCAAGAGATAATCCCATTGCTTCCCGTTGTTATGCCTATGGGGAAGCGAGCCGTCATTTTTTTGTAAAAGATGCTGAACATCCATATATACAAGATAAACCATTTGATTGGATTCGGGGATATCAGGTAGGGGGTAAATCTCTCTTGTGGGCTCGACAAACACAAAGGTGGAGTCGATTCGATTTTGAAGCGCCTGCCCGGGATGGTTTTGCCATCGATTGGCCTATCCGATACTCCGATCTTGCACCTTGGTATTCCCATGTAGAGAAATTTGTTGGTATCAGTGGGAACAGGGATGGATTGGAAACCTTGCCGGATGGTGAATTTCTACCCGCCTGGGAAATGAATTGTGTGGAGAAAGAGTTGCAAAAGAAAATCATGCGGGCATTCCCCGATCGATCGGTAGTTCAGGGCAGGTGTGCACACTTAACTCAGCCCACTGCTATCCATCTTGAGCAAGGCAGAGGAACTTGTCAGGCCCGCAAACTTTGTGAAAGGGGCTGTCCCTTCGGAGGTTACTTTAGTTCGAATTCTTCTACCTTGCCCTGGGCTCAGCGCACAGGGAATTTAACCTTGCGACCGGATACAGTCGTTCATTCTATTTTATACGACGAAAAGAAACAGAAAGCGATTGGAGTATTAGTAATAGATGCTTTGACGAAAAAATCTACTGAATACTTTGCACCTCTCATCTTTGTGAATGCAGGCTGTCTGAATACCAATCTTATATTATTGAATTCTGTTTCCAGTCGCTTTCCACAGGGGTTGGGTAATGAGAATGGCCTGATGGGAAAATTTATTGCTTTTCATAATTACCGGGGTTCTATCGGAGCAAAATATGACGGACCTGCCAATCAGTATTATTATGGACGCAGACCAACTCAGCTCATGATGCCGAATTTCAGAAATGTTTATCGGCAGGAAACTGATTTTTTGCGTGGTTATATGGTGCATTTTGGGGCAGGCCGCGGAAGAGCATCTGCCGAAGGATTAGGGGCTTCTTATAAAGAGGCGATTTGTGAAGCGGGGGACTGGGGCGTTTATATGATGATGCAGGGCGAGACCATTCCGAAAGCAGAAAATCATGTCAGATTAAGTAGGGATGCCAAAGATCAATGGGGTATTCCCCTCTTGGTTACATCCGTTTCGTATGATGACAATGATGAAAAAATTGTCAAAGACTTTTTAGACCAGGGAAGTTTCATGTTGGAAAAAGCAGGCTGTACCGATATCAATACCAGTGATAGTCGACAGGCACCCGGATTGGATATTCATGAAATGGGTGGCGTTAGAATGGGTCGTGACCCCGCTACTTCGCTGTTGAATGGGTTTAATCAATTGCACCATTGTTCCAATGTATTTGTAACAGACGGTGCCGCTATGGTATCCACCGGCACGCAGAATCCTTCCCTTACCTATATGGCCATGACTGCCAGGGCAGTTCACCATGCTGTCAGCGAAATCAAAAAAGGAAATCTTTGATCAAAGGCTGCTGGCATCCAGCGAGTCATAAACGACAACTTTTTTCCAAAGATGACTACAATTGGCAACAAATTCCAGGTGAAGCGGGTGTTCCTGATAGATATCCTGATCCTGGTCAGTTGGAAATATCGCCAGCCAGGAAATGGAATAACTACTCTCAATTACGTCCCTCCGGGTAGTTGCTGGCATGCCTATGTGGAAATGTAGAAGGTTGGGTATCGAAGTTAGTTTTTTTAACCCTTCCCGTAATGCCTCCCTGTTCTGATGGTTTTCCGGTTCTGCCAACCAGAAATAAACCTGGTGGATAAAATTGCCTTGCAGCGACGGCTGTTGCTGATTCATCGGAAATCGTTTTATGTTTTCTGACTTTCCTTACCGGGAATATCAGTGAATTCTAATTCACTCCGCCTAGGAAATTACTTGTTCTGTAATTTTTCCAGTATGCTTATTTTTTAGGATAAGTTTTTTGGCGCCATAGTGAGTCATTTCTTCCTTTACCAGGTAATGATCAGCGTCATACTCAACTAGGTGACTTTCTTTGGTAAGACCGGTCTTCCCTCTCCATATATCCAATTTTACGGGCTCCCATAATTTAGATTGGGCAGAGCGATAAGCAGCATCGAGAATTGCATTCACAACATAACCGTCATAGAAAGTTTCTTTCGGATCGACCCCTTTCTCCATGGCATTGAACATATCCATGAACATGTGGTTATAACCTAATTCATTCAGTTCATCGCCTACAGGAAAGAGCCAGCCGGAATTACTTTCTGCTTTTTCGGCCACATAATCTGCTCCCTTTCCGGTCGTAAACATATCGAAACCGGTTCTTAAAAAACTATTAATCCAAATTGTTCCCTCTGTTCCCATTACTTCATCCCTTAGATCTAGACCCCCGCGGAAAGTCCAGCTCACTTCAAATTGCCCGATTGCCCCGTTTTCATATTTTACCAACCCAATTGCATGGTCTTCCGCCTCAATGGGTTTAACCTGGGTATCAGCCCAGCACATCACTTCCACCGGCCGGATGTCTTTTCCAATATAACTCCTTGTAATCTCAACACAATGGCAACCAAGATCAAGGATACAACCTCCGCCCGCTTGTTCCAGATCCCAAAACCAGTCACTGTGCGGACCGGGATGGGTTTCTCTTGACTTGGCCCAGAGGATTCTGCCTAGGGCACCTTTTTTTACACTCTCCTGTGCTTTGATGAATTTTGGGGTATATACAAGGTCTTCGAGATAACCATTGAAAATGCCTGCTGCTTCAACTGCCAATAACATTCTCTTGGCTTCTTCCGCATTTCTTCCCAGTGGTTTAGTTGTCATTACTGCTTTTTTATGCTTGCAACAAAGCATTACCGCTTCTTCATGTAGGTTATTCGGCAAAGCAATGCAGACGATATCAACTTCCGG
>JBIIRN010000093.1:0-7418 GCA_044341525.1 Sediminibacterium sp.
TTCCTATCTGAAGCCGGGAATTGTAGCCATATTCTTTTGGGGCGTGATTTCCCGTAAGATTCACCCTGCCTCTGCAGTTCCGGTTCTTATTCTTTCACCGATTCTTAGTGTAGGGGTGGAGTTGGTGTATGCGGTTGCAAGCAATTCTTTCCCGTCTTTGCAAGCGACTTTTGGTGCCCAGTTGAATTTCATGCACCGGGTAATGCTGGTTTTTATAGGTTGTGTGGTTTTGCAGTGGTTAATTTCTAAACGCCTCAATATTTTGAAGGGTGAACCCCCTGCTGTCAATACAATAGATGTGCTAACTCTAAAAAATGACTGGTGGAAACCTCTTGCATGGTTTGTTCTGATTCAGGTGATAGGATGTTTGTCGATTCAATGGGGAATGAAAGCCGCCTGGGTGGCATGGCCCGCAGCAGTAGGAACCTTTTTGTTATTCATTCCTTCATTACTGCATCACGAAGAAATGCCAGCAGGTGAATCCGAAAATACAACCGGAAAATCAGTACACCTTTTTGCAGGGCTGCTCAGTGCTGTAACAATTTGGATACTCTATTATTTTTATTAAAACAGGAACTTACTTCCCAAATTTGGCGATGTTGCTGCTGAATAATTTGACAGCGATAGCGAGGAGAATGACCCCAAAAAATTTCCTCACGGCCATCAATCCTGCCGGACCCAGAAATCGTTCAATCATTTTGAGGGAACGAAGAACAATATAGACAACAACCAGATTAATAAGGATACCGGAAAGAATGTACATTTCATTGAAGTTGGCTTTCAACGACATGATGGTTGTGAGGGTACCACTTCCTGCGATAATGGGGAAGGCGATAGGCACCAAGGTTCCTGATTTAGCATCCTGATCACCTTTGAAAATTTCATGTCCCAACACCATTTCCAGTCCCAATAAAAAAATCACCACCGATCCACCTACTGCGAAGGAATAAATATCGAGACCTACCATTTTTAAGAAGGGTTCACCGACCAAAAGAAAAACAATCATCAGCGCCCCCGAAAGGAGGGTAGCCTGCCAGGAACGAATGCCTCCCAACTTTTCTTTCAAGGAAATGAGTAGCGGAATAGAGCCGACGATATCGATTACAGCAAACAAGGTGAAGGTGATTGTGAGCAGTTCGTTGAATCGAATATCCATGTGAAAATGATAATTGAGTGATATGATACAAAGGTAGGTATTCCCAATTCTGTATGATTCTTTTATCTGGGAAGGATTTATGAAGTTTTTGAAGGGGGGAAGATCTCAATGCGATAACTTATGTTATATTTAACGGGTCGTAATCATTCATGTATGTCTTCTAAACAACAATTGAATCTCTTTAGTTTTACCATGATTGTGGTAGGACTGGTAATCGGAATGGGCATTTTTCGTTCAGCTGCCACCAGTGCCAGTTATGCCATTACACCGGCGGTATATTTTACTGCCTGGATCCTGGGAGGTTTCATTGCCTTGTGTGGGGCACTTACTTATGCGGAAATTGGGAGTCGCTACCCGGTTACCGGGGGATATTATAAAATATTTTCTTACGCCTATCACCCCAGCATTGCATTTGCAGTGAACTGTATCATTTTGATCAGTAATGCAGCGAGTTTGAGTGCGGTTGCGCTGATTGGCAGCGGATATATTACCCGCCTCATACCCGGGATAGAATGGACAGATATGCATAAGGCATTGATCAGTTGTGTAGCAATAATATTTTTCTATCTGGTGAATTTGAGGGGACTGACCATCAGTTCCCGTGCGCAGAATATTTTGATGATCATTAAAATTGGGATGATTGCTGTACTTATTTTGGCCTTGTTCCTTCCTCATCCTCCAGCGAATGCGGCAATAAGCGCTGTGTCAAATGTAGCGGTGGAGGAAACAGATTGGATGATGTGGGTGAAAAGTTTGGGTTCCAGTCTGATAGCGGTTTGTTTTACTTATGGGGGGTATCAGCAGACCATCAATTTTGGTAGTGAAGTAAATAATCCCGGCCGAAATATACCAAGGGGTATTTTTATAGGAATTGGTATCATCATTACTTTATACCTCCTCGCCAATTTCAGCTATTATCACATTGTTGGCTTTCAGCAAATGAAGGGTGAAAAAGAGATTGCGTATGTGCTGATACAGACCATCTTTGGCAAGACAGGCGCAGATGTATTTTCCTTCTTCCTTTTCTTCGGCGTGCTGGCTTATGTGAATGCATTACTCATGAGTAATCCCAGGGTGATGTTTGCCATGAGTGAGGAGGGGGTTTTGCCGGGAATATTTGCTAAAAAATCAACTAAGAACGATGTATTAATTGCCTCCCTGACTGTTTTTGCTGCGATTTGCATTGTTATCTTGTTTTTTGCTCAGACTTTCGAGAAAATTCTCAACTTCACCATGTTCCTCGATTGTGTTGGAATGGTAGCTTCGAGTGCCACTATTTTCATCCTTCGCCGCCGAACGGCCCACCTGGATGGAACCGGAATCTTTAAAATGCGCTTATTTCCCCTATTGCCATTATTATTTATGGCTGCTTATTGTTTCTTAGGGGTTAGCATTTTTATACAAACCCCCTACACGGCTTTATTGGGGATAGGGGTTCTGGCAGCCTTCATGGCAATCTATTTCATCTTCCGGAAAAGGGCAACTTCCCAGGACGGGTGAAGTACCCCCCCGGCCGTTCATCCGGGTCGTGTAACCTTTCATAACGGCTATGAGACCATTGTATGCCCAAACTTTCCGCTGGTAGATGTTTTTATAACCAATGGTAACCAATCGGTTAACTTTGTGATATGAGAACGATATTTCTTTGTGGCTTCCTATTGGCTGCCGGTATTACCCGGGCTCAAACTGCTGAGGTCTGGGATCTGAAACAGTGTATTGATTATGCTGTTGCTCACAACATCTCCATCAAACAGGCAGATGTGAATGCGCGGATTGCTCAATTACAGGCAGATCAGGCTAAATACAATTTACTTCCCAATGTGTCTGCTAATACCGGAACCGGTATGCGCTTTGGTCGATCCATTGACCCTACTACTAACTCATTTGCCACGACGCAGTTTTTGTTCCAGAATTTTGGTGTGAATGTTGGCATGCAATTGTACAATTATGGTCGTCTGAAGAATACAGAAGAAGCAGCTATTTTTAGTGCAAAAGCCGCGCTGCAGGATGTTGAGAGAGCTGCCTATGATATTTCGATGAATGTGGCTACTTTTTATCTTCAGATTCTGGCTGCCCACGAACAAACCAATATTACCAAAGTACAGATAGGTCAAAGTCTGGCACAGTTAGATATCACCCGCAAACGGGTGGATGCAGGAGTACTGCCTGAATTAAGTCTAGCAGAAATTGAGGCACAACTCGCAGTAGACAGCAGTAATTATTTCTCGGCACTTGCTACCGAACAGCAAAATCTGCTAAACATGAAAGGGTTACTTAATCTAGATCCGTCAACACCTTTTAATGTAATAACTCCACCGGTAGATAAAATTCCACTTGAGTCGTTCGCTGATCTTCAGCCGGAGTTGGTTTACCAAGTTGGATTGGCCAATCAGCCCCAGCAGAAAGTCAATGCTTTCCGCCTTCAGGCGGCTCAGAAAAATGTGCTGGTATCTAAGGCACTAGCATATCCAACCTTATCAATCGGAGGAAATATTAATACCAACTTCTCCAATCCTGTCAAGTATGTTAGTGGGTTTACATTTGGGGGTTATAACCCGGTAACCGGATTCGAACCTATTGTTAATATTGGAGCCAACAACTATTATGTGCAAAATCCAATTTTTAAACCGATTCAATCTTCCCGTTCATTTACTGAAATGTGGACCGGGTGGGGGTCTCAGCTTGACCGCAACCTGGGTCAAAATCTGGTGTTAAATTTGAGCATTCCAATTTTTTCTAATCACCAGGCACGTACCTCAGTTAAGCAGTCACAGTTTAACGTGAAATCAGCGGAATTGCAAAAAGAGGCAGCTGATCTGAGGTTAAAACAGGACATTTATCTGGCATACACCAATGCGGTCACTTCTCTGCAACGTTTCAACGCAAGCAAAAAGTCTGTCGAGACAGCTCAAAAAGCGTATGAATATTCATTGAAGAGATATGAAATAGGATTGCTGGGTTCTCTCGATCTGATTACCAATCAGAATAGCTTGCTCAGAGCTAAATTACAATTACTCTCTAATCAATTTGATTATGTATTCCGCATGAAATTGCTGGAATTATATAAGGGAAAGGGTATTAAATTATAAAACAACCATTACCGCTGAGGAAAAAAATAAGTTATGAAAAAGAAAATCATCTGGATTATTGCATCGTTGATCATAGCAATTGTTGCACTCGTCTTTGCCAAGAAAAAAGGATGGATTGGTAAAGAGGAAGGTACCAAAGTGACCGCTGAAAAAGCCGATGTACGGACTATCATCGAAACAGTTAATGCCAGTGGTAAAGTATATCCTGAAATCGAAGTAAAGGTTAGTCCCGACGTCAGTGGAGAAATCGTTGAACTCACCGTAAATGAGGGAGACAGTGTAGTAAAAGGTCAAATTCTGGCCAGAATCTATGCCGACATTCTGTTAAGTCAGCGCGATCAGGTGATGGCGGGCGTTAATCAGACGAGAGCACAGTTGGCTAATTCACAGGCTAGTATTGCCGGATTAAAAGCACAGGTAGACAACCTGAAAGTGATTTTTGATCGCCAGAAAAAATTATTGGCAGAAAAGGTGATTTCAAGAGCTGAATTTGAGCAGGCAGAACAAAATTATCTTACGGCAACTGCTAATTATAATGCTGCCCGTGAAGGATTGAAAAGCAGTGAGGCTTCCATTCAGAGTGCCATGGCCCAATTACAAAGAGCAGATAAAGATATATCCAGAACTGTGATTACTTCACCCATGAGTGGGATCATTAGTTTAATGAATGTCAAAAAAGGTGAGCGGGTAGCCGGTAACAGTTTTAATATTGGAACTGAGATGATGCGGGTAGCTGATATGCGCAGTATTGAAGTAAGGGTAGACGTCGGAGAAAACGATATTCCCAAAGTGAAACTGGGTGATACCGCCTTGATTGAAGTTGATGCTTATTCCGGCAGAAAGTTCAAGGGATTGGTGTATAAAATAGCTAATCCAAGTACAACGCTGGGTGGAGTTGCTGCCAATACAGAAGTGACCAGTTACAAAGTTCATATTCGATTGTTGGCTGACAGTTATATGGACCTCATGAAATCGACCGGTGGCTTTCCTTTCCGCCCCGGGATGAATGCCAGCGCAGATATCCAAACCCAGACACGCACGAATGTACTTTCAGTTCCTTTGAATGCCGTTACACCCCGGGATAAGGAATCCAATAAAAAAGATAAAAGTCAAACTGCCGAAAATGGTGCCGGCGAACAGAAGAAATCCATCGAATCTGATGACATGGATCTCGTAGTTTTCGTATTGCAGCCAAATCAGCGGGTCAAGCAGGTCAAGGTAAGAACTGCGATTCAGGACCTTAATTATATTGAAATACTCAGTGGAATAAAATCAGGTGACCAGGTAATCACGGGCCCCTATTCTGTTGTAAGTAAGACATTGAAAGATAGTTCATTGGTGAAGGTGGTGCCTAAAGAGCAACTTTTCGAGGAAAAGAAAAGCAACTAAGATTCCTGATTCCCCCCTTACTTTTGCAGTCAAAATTGGGCTGCATGAAAATAGGAGTAATCGGAAGTGGAAGTTGGGCCACCGCATTGGCTAAAGTGCTTACTGACAATGGGCACTCCATCAACTGGTGGATGCATGATTCTGCCCTGATTCATCAATTTCGAAAAAGAGGCCACCATCCGAATTATCTTTCCGCCATACAGTTTGATTTGTCTAGAATTGTTTTCTATGAAGATCTGACGGCCGTTATCCATCAAACAGATTGTCTCATCATCGTTGTTCCCGCTGCTTTTTTACAGGGGGTTCTCTCCGGGTTACCAGCGGATATTTTTCAAGGAAAAAAAATTGTTTCCGCAGTTAAAGGCATTTTGCCGGAATCAAATGAATTATTGAATCAATATTTGCAACGGATATTTTCCGTATCACCTGATTCTTATTTTACATTGTTGGGTCCCAGTCATGCTGAAGAAATTGCTGCTGAAAAACTCACTTATCTTACTTTTTCCGGTCTTGATGTTGAACGGGCTAAACAGATTGCTGCCTTTTTTCAAAATGATTTTATTCAAACGCGCATCAATGATGATGTCTGGGGCGTTCAATATGCAGCGGTTTTGAAAAATATTTATGCACTCGGTGCCGGAATGGTTCACGGCCTGGAATATGGAGATAATTTTTTGAGTGTTTTTATTTCCAATGGTACCCGTGAGTTGGTCAATTTTTTGCGAACAGTATGTCAGGATGATAAAATGAGTGAGCAACGAAGAAGAACCTATGCCAACTCAGTGTACCTGGGGGATCTCCTCGTTACCTGTTACTCCCTGCATAGCAGGAACCGTACCTTTGGAAATATGATCGGTAAGGGGTATTCTGTTACGGCCGCGCGACTGGAGCTCAACATGGTCGCTGAAGGGTATTATGCAGCCAAATGTATACACCAGATCAGCAAGGATTTAAATTGTTCAATGCCAATAGCAGATACCATTTATGAAATTTTGTTTCATCAATTACCGGCGGCGGAAGGAATTCGTCGATTGGAGAGTAGTTTGATATAGGATTAACCAGCTATCTGAAAGAAGTCAGCTGCGATTTGATCTGCCAATAATTTTCCCTCTTTAGTCAGCCGGAGATGGTCATCTTCCAACTGAAGGAGACCCCGGGCGATACCATCCTTCGCATCCTGAATGAGTTGATCCCGTTGCTGTTCTCCCCATTGGTCTGCTATTTTTTTCAGCCGGATGCCTTCACGGGTTCTGAGTGCAATTAAAATATATTCGTTCCAGATTTCTGCCGGCTTTAGTTCTTCTAACGTAAGCGGTAAAAGTTCCGACTTGATTTGCGACCAGTACAAAGAATTGTTTTTGACATTGTACATGCGTTCTTTTCCATTGAAGGAATGGGCTGAGGGACCGATGCCCAGGTAGGGGATATGTTTCCAATAAGAACTATTGTGGCGGCTTCTTTTTCCGGGAAGAGCAAAATTCGAAATCTCATAATGTTCATACCCTGCATTTTCCAATTCCTCCATTAATAGCATAAACAGTCGGGCTTGCAAGTCACCATCCACCTGGGGAATTTCCCCCTTCTCAATTCCATGCCAAAGAGCTGTTTTGGGTTCCGGTGTCAGGGCATAGCAGGAAAGATGAGGAACCTGGAATTCCAATGCTGTTTTTATTTCTTGTAGCCAGGCTTCCTCTTTTTGTTCGGGCATACCAAAGATCAGGTCGATGCTAATATTTGTAAAACCCGCTGTTTGCAGGTCCTGAATGGCGAGCTGAGATTGCGCA
>JBIIRN010000094.1:0-7394 GCA_044341525.1 Sediminibacterium sp.
TATGTAAATCATTTTCCCCTTTCGATCAATACCCTGTACTACCAGTTTCCATTCCTGGCAGAGATCAGTATTGAAGAAACGTATGCGGCCTTTGCCGGTACTATCAAGACGGAAGCGCGGATTCCAGTAAAGAGTTGCTCTCTTGTCAGTTACATTTTTGTTATGATCGGGTGTTCTTTGATAATCTACTTGATAAAATTCCCGAACAACAGCATATCCCTGCTTTTGAAAATTGACAAACTGTTTTTTATTAGAGGAATAAGTCCTTCCTTTTTTGGTATAAATACTGATGGCTCCGGCATTGGCTCCAAAAGAAAAGGCCAGCGCACCCTTGTAAATTTTTACGAGTGCCACTTCATCCGGGTTTAAAGCATCAATGATAGACATGGGTACCGGTATTTCATTCAAGAAGAACATGATACCATCATCTGCTCCACCGCTCATACTGCCATCCTCATTCATCGTTCCTAGTACCATCCCTGAGAAGCGATTAAATGTTACACTTTGCACACCACCCGGTTCAAATGGATTAACATTGATTCCCGGAACCTCCCGCTGTAAGAATTGCCAGATGTTGATGTACCCCCTATCATTCACTACCTCCAATGTCTGGTCACTGATTTCAAAAAAACTGGATACATATACTTTTTGTAATGAATCAACCCTGCTCATCTTTTTTGCGGTAACCGTGACATTTCCCAGGTACCTTGCCTGAGTAGAAAAAGTATCTATTACTAGCAATTGGCTATACAAAAGCTTGGCCAATTGGGACTTTCTATTAGCCAGCACAATGGTATCCAGATTAGGTTGAGGTGGAACAACTGCTTTTTCTAGGGTATCGAGTAACGAAGGATAAAACTTGACATCTGCCACCAGATTTTCCTTACGGTTGTTCGTTGCCATATAAGAAATGGTAGACTTATTTCTGATAGGTACAGAGTCAACAATAAATTCTCCTTTGTCAGTTAAAATTGCATCAATTAAATAAGTAGTTGAGTCTTCCCCTTTGATAATAAAAGACACCTTACCATCTTTAATCACTTCCGTCCTATCAGATTTAGTCACTTTACCTTTTAATTGTAGATTAGATTCAATCGGATACCTCAAGACAGGAGCTTCATTGGCGAGTATCTGTTTCCAGGTAAATTTTCTCCATCCATGTACCATCATCAGTAAATCAAGTTTTTGCAGTGTCTCCGGTTGCTTGTTTTGAAAGTAGAATCCCGGTTCATGTACGTATCCTTTGATATCCGAAGTGAGTAATAAATGCCCGGCAATGGAATTTTCTATTCCGGTTTTTTCATCAATGGCTGCGTCATTAATCAATACACTCATAGAAGCAGGCTCAATTCCTGGGATTGACAATTGCCAATTATTTTCACTTCTTTTAGTGGTTTGTTTCTTTTCTAAGAACAATTGTGGTTTTACCATCTCATAGTTTTCAATAAATGCAAGTCTTTCTGCCAATGGTGTTCCCAGTGTATCCATTACTGTTATTTGCATTATACCTGGCGGCAAATTCTTTTTCAGAATAGGTGCGGTGGTTAATCCCTCATCAAAATCAAGATAAGTGGAATAGACCAGTTGCCCGCTCATGTGCGCCATCACCAAAACTCGTGGAAACTTTTCTGCACCTTTACTACCACGTTGCACAGATACAAACATGCGGGCAGGACTACTATTAATCACTGTAAGTTGAATCCCTTCCGGTTGTACCTGAGGTAAGGGATAGGTGAAGGAAGCACCACCGGAGGTTCGTATTTCCGCTTGATAATTCTCCTGTTGGGGCGTGAAGGTAAAAATTCCCATACCCTGGTGCTGAACCGATGCATTGGCAACTTCTCTTCCTGCTGCGTCTTTTATATACAAACTGGTATTAACAGGCATCCCCATCTCATCAACAACAACAAATGCCATTTTACTTTCTACACCAGCAATCCATTGTCCGCCCTCCGGAAAAAACTTGACCTGTAATGTTTTGGAAGGAAAGTTTTTAACTTTTGATACTTCATCCTCTCCATAAACAAAAAAGGGTTGATGAAAAATATAGTCCGGTTGATTCAACATCCAGGCGGTATATCCACGAAGCGTATAGTTTCCGGATTTCCATTTCCTGGGGATGTCAATTTGACCATAGAAGGAACCAAGACTATCCAGTCGATACATTGATTTATCAACTACTTTCCCCTTTTCATCCACCACATCTACATAAACAATACGACTTAAAAAACTCGGTTTTTGTCGAAAAGTACACCAGCCCTTGATCCAAATCTGTTCACCGGAAGTAAACTGCTGGCGGTTCATTTGCACATAAACTTTTTCCTGCGGATAAGTTTCAAACCATTGTTTCAAATTGTTGATTAGTTTTTCCTGAATAGGGTCGGGATCTATTAACCAGGAACCCACCATCAAAGTAACTACGGCAAAGGGTAAGAATACAATTGATTTCATACGGAAAAGATAAAAAAAAGCCGGCAATTGCTTGCCAGCTTTTTGATAAGTAGGTGAAATAGATTAGTTGCCCGGTAATAGTACGCCACTAATAGAGTGCACCACCCCATTCGTACCTAATACATCTCTTAACGTACCTCCGAATTCAATTGGAGTTGTATTCAACGGACCGGCCAGGCGGCTACCATTATTGGTGATACGTATGCTTCTTCCCGGTCCCTGCATGGTAGAGGGAGATAAGCCATCTTTGAAATCATTGTTGAATAAACGCGCTCCGCTGAACATATGGAAGCGAGTAATTCGGGTTGCATCTGCAACAGGAATTGTATTAATAGTAGAAGTAGCGTTGAATGGAGCGCCAAGGGCGGTAATAGCAGCATCAGTAGGTGCCAGTACAGTGAAGGTTCCACTGCTTAACTGAGTCCATTGGTTAGCTCTGTTTAATAGGGCAATGAAAAGATTGTGTTGACCTGTCCTTTGCAATATAGATTGAACAGTACCTCTCAGCTGTGGAGGAGTATTCACGCGATCAATTACGTGGATAACACCATTACTGAGAAGGTTATCTCTGCTGGTTATTTTAGATCCATTCACAAAAAAATCACTGCCTTTTTGTCCCATAAATGCCAGTGTTCCGCCCAGCTGAGTTGCTCTGGATACTGAGAACTGTGCAATCATCTCATTGGTAAGAACGGCTACGGGTGGACTACTAGTGGATGATAAAATATGATACATCACCAGATAACTGGCGGCCCCCGGAGTCATCCGGTTCAATGAATCTGCTGTTATACCTGCTGCGGTAAACGCTTCATTGGTAGGCGCCAGCCAACTGAAAGGGCCCGGACCTTTTTTAAAATCATCCAATTGTGCTTTCTGAATGGCAGCATTAAAAGTGCTCAGGTTCGAAGTTTTTTGCAGATAGGTGTCCAGATCAGGAAGCACCACAGCTGCCTCTTCTTTCTTGCAGGAAGAAAAACTGAGTGCAGCCGCGCAAATAAGAAATGTTATTTTGATCAATTTCATGACTCGCCGATTTACTGGTTTACAATTTGAAATGAAATTCCCGGGGTAAACGTAGTACCCCAAATACCACCGGTAATTACCGTAGTAGCCCTTCTGTTAGAAGAACTTCCGGTTAAGGGAGTAAAGGGCGCACCCACAATTTCTCCGGTAGAAGTTCTTACCAAACGATAGCGAAGAAAAGCATTTACCGGGTTAGTACGAATAGTAATAAATTCAGTTGAGTTGCCAAAAGCAATATTTCTGAAAAGTGTATCCCTTGTAACCAGCGTCGCAGTGGAGGAATCTACCCGAATCAATGTTAATCCCGGAGACTTTCCGGTCGCATTGATGAACCGAAGTCTGGTAAAAGCGCTATCAGAAAAAGGACCCGGATTATCTGTATATGAAATTAAACTTCTGGTGGATCCGGTATCTGCTAAAATGGAAGTATAATACTGACCTTGCTGCGTTACCATATTCCCGGTAAATAAAACAACGGAGTCATTGGTGGTTCCGGTATTCGCCAATGACAATTTCAATGCACCATTGGGTGGAACGGCTGCATATTCAGCAATAGTTGAATTGGTAGGGAAAATACCCGCAGCTCCGGAAGTGAAATTTCCATTGATTTTCTTGTCATTGACTTTGATCATTACGGAAGGCGTTCCGGGTGATAGTAAGACAAATCTGACAAAAGCCTGCGTGGTTGGCAAGTCATATTCAGTTGCTCTGAGTTCTGACTTTTGGCAGGCACTCATGCCGTATATGATTAAAGCGGCACTGACTATATTTAAAAGATATTTTTTCATACGTTCCTACATTTAATTATTAAGGTTGGCTAAACCACATTTCCAGCGTGTGATAATTTGTATTCAAAGCACCGATTTTTCTTAAAGCTTCCCGATTCCAGTCAAACTCGGAAAAGTTGGTCGGCCAGGTTCGGTATGCCAGGTTAGGCCCACCATTGAAAGCTGAGAAAACAGTGATGGTCTGAAATCCGTTGAATACAGGTAAGCTGGTGGCAGGGTCTACATCGTAATAGTGAAATCTGCGCATATCACTCCATTGTTCTATAAAATTCCAGCCCCAGTTGGCAATAAACTTTTGTTGCATGATATCTGTCAGATTGAGGGCCCCCGCGGTTTGTTTTACTGCAGAAGAAGCGAGATAAGCATTCCGCTCAGCAGTACTAAGAGGAACATAGTTGGCAACACCAACATTGTTTGCATTCACGAAATCAAAATGTGCACTGATTCCATTGAGGTATGCAGTATAGGCAGTAGCCCTGTCTCCTTTCCTTAAGGCCGCTTCCGCTTTGATGAATTGCATTTCACTGTAACTCATGATGGGGAGTGCAGCATTGTTTCGGAAAACAAATTTACCAATCGTTCTGTCCGCGAAATTATTGATGGCGGGGTTGGCAATTGCGCTATCACCCCAAACAGTAGCGGGTGCTCTGCGGAAAGTGAGCGAACCAACTGATCCAATTACATATCCTGCGGAAGGAAGCAAGAATCGGTAACCTCCATTCAACTCCGTCATTGTTGGTGAAATGAAGCTAGTATCCGGACTGAGCGACAACATTCCTCTGATGCGTGGATCACGGTTCGCCGGTGCAGCACTTCCGCGCAATAGTGTTCCGTCTAATAACTGAACAATGAACCTGGATTGTCTGCGTACTGAGAAGTTATCACGTGCAGGTCCGAGCGGACTGCTGTCATCATTTCTGGTAGCAGAATGAGGAATGAAAGCATTGTCTGCATTAGAGGCAAGACTCAGGTCTACATATTTAATTACAGAGTCTGCCTTGTAATCGGCTTTATTGGTAAGACGATGATAGTTTCTAGCCATCAGACCATAAACGAAACGAATCCAGCGTTCGCGGTTACCCTGGAACATGATGTCACCGCGGGCCAACTGCGACTGATTCACTTTACCATCTGTTCTTCCCAGGAAGGACAAGGCACGGCGACAAATGGAATCGATGCCCCTGTAAACAGTCTCTTGGTTATCATAATCAAAATAAACGCGGTTGGGTTCCCATGCCTGACGGAAAACGATATCGCTGTGCATATCAGTGAGGTGTTGGAATCCCCAGGCACGAAGTGCAAAAGCAACTCCTACATAATCCCACTGTTCGTTTTTAGTACCTTGTTGGATGATAAGGTCGATGGCCGGACCCTGCAATTGATAAACATCTCTCCAACCTTGGTTACCCGCACCCGAGCCGCCCTGGTTGGCATTGTGGATGTCATTGGTTTCTTGTGAAGCAGTATTGGACCAAAATTGGGTAAAAGCACCCGTTGCCCGACCGTCGAAAACCAATGTTCTCGACATTACGGCTTGTGCGGGAGAGAGCAGTGCCGGTAAAGAAGGCACATTGGGAGATGCGGGGTCAGAGTTGATGTCCAGGTATTTTTTACAACCCGTCATACCTGCTACCAACATCACCAGGCAAATGATATGTATTGACTTTTTCATTTTATACTGATTTAAGCATTAGAATTGTGCGCGAACACCAAAGTTGATACCAACAGGAGTTGCCATATTGCCGTAATCCATACCTACACCACCGATACCACCTCTGGAGGCAGCATTGTTGGCATTAGCAGCAGGATCAGCACCCCTGTAATTGGTGAGGATGAACAAATCGGTACCAGTAAAGAATACTGAGGCACTTTTGAAGAGATTTTGACGCTTGATCAATTTGTTGGGCAAACGATAACTCAATGTCACATCTCTCAAACGAACCCAGTTGATATTCCGCTCAATGAAATCTTCTTCGGCAACACCCAGTGAGTAAAATTCACTCCGGGCAAAGGGAGTTAGTACAATCGTGTTTTGGGTAGGATTGGAAGTGTTTTCCAAACCATCCTGCAATACTCCTCTGATTATGCGGGGTGTTTCTCTGTCAAGTGTGCGAACGCTGGCACCTCTTGAATACAGGAACCATTCAGTACCATTGAAAATATCCCCACCCTTGCGAATATCAAGGTTGAATGACAAATTCCAGTCGTTCAGGAAAGTGAAACTGTTGATCAAGCCCATGTTCCAGTCCGGCTGTCGGCTGCCCACTTTGATGTAGTCGGAAATTCTAATCGGTAAACCGGAAGTGGGACTGACTAACACATCACCGCGGGTATTACGAAGGAAGCGAGTAGCAGCGAGATCGAAGATCGATCCACCCTTGGTGGCAATGTTGCGAATACCTGCAATCCAGGTATCTGAATTATAGAAGAAAGGAAGATCAGATGGCATCCGTAAAATTTCGTTTCGGTTGCGGGCCCAGTTAACAGTAACATCCCAGGTAAACTTTTTGCTTTTGATGGGGGTACCGGTAATTTGCATCTCCCAACCACGATTCTCCACATCCCCACCATTGATCCATTTCAAAATGGCACCTGAAGCATAACTCAAACGTGGGTTAAGCAATTGATCGACTGTTTTATTGGAATAATAGGTCAGGTCAAAACCGAGTCTTCCTTTAAAGAATTTAGCTTCCAATCCGGTTTCAAATTGTTGGCTGAATTCAGCTCGTAATTGAGGGTTGCCCTGCGTAACGAAGGGAGAGAAACCTCCTCCCGTGAATGTCGATTGCGCAAAGCGATTGGAAGTTACGTACGGGGTTCTCGGGTCTCGACCGGTGGTAGCATAGTTAATGCGATACTTTAGGTAGGTAACTTGTTTGGGTAACTTAATAATGTCACTCAAAATCAAGCTCGAACCTGCAGACCAGTAGAAGTAATACGGCTTGGCCGGATCCCAATTGGTGGGATCAACCAGACGGCTGGAACCATCCATCCTTCCTGCCAATGAGAAGTTCAGGAAATTTTTATAACTGGCATTGTAATTAATGAAGGCACCCAGACGATTGTTGTTTTCTGCTGTGGTAATAGATCCAATCGTGGTAGGATCTGCGTTGTTCAGACTTACGAACTCAG
>JBIIRN010000134.1:0-5656 GCA_044341525.1 Sediminibacterium sp.
ATGGAAAGCGTTATACCCCTCAGCAATATTACCAATCCGGCAACCAACCCTTATTGGTAATGAATTGCACCTTCTTTGAATTTGTTCATAACAGCAACCTGAATGTGGTGATGCGGGAAGGTAAATTGCTATCTTACCAGGTACAACAAACACCTGCCAAAGGAAAAGACAGTGGCATGTATTATCATTTTCTGGGAAGTGCCATCGGTATAAGTAAAAAAAGGCAGGCAGATGTGGCCTGGCTCTATGTCGATTCAGCAGCCCGCTTTCCGAAAGCAACACAGGAACCCTTGAAGAGTTGGAAAGATTCTAACGCACATCCAACCGCTGACGAATTTTTACAACAACGAAGGTTTCGTAAATGGAAAATGGAAACAGCTGTCGGCGGCGGACCTGTTTTGGTACAAGATGGCAAGATTCAAATTACCAACAATGAAGAGCGGAAGTTTGCAGGAAATGCCATCAAGGATAAACATCCGAGAACTGCCATGGGATATACCGCTGATGGTCGCCTGATTTTGTTGGTAGTGGAAGGAAGGAATCCCGGGAAAGCAGAGGGGGGTACCCTAACTCAATTGGCTGAAATGTTTATTCAACTGGGTTGTGTTGAAGCATTGAACCTGGATGGAGGGGGTAGCAGTTGTTTACTGGTAAATGGAAAAAATACCATCCAACCCAGTGACAAAGAGGGACAAAGACCGGTGCCGGCAGTTTTTATAGTTGAAAGAAAATAAGGAAAGATCTTTTTTCTTTCTGTACTAGTTTTTCATTTCCCATACCAATGCAGAAGCTCCTAAAATAGCGGCGTCAGATTCTTTCAGGTGGCTCACCAGTATCTTCACTTTATTCTCGAAGATTTGTATCAGGTTCTTCTCCATGTGTTCCCGAACCGGTTTCAATAATAGGTCTCCGGATTTGGTAAGTCCGCCAAAGAGAATGATGGCTTCCGGACTGGAGAACATAATGAAGTTAGCGAGAGCCATACCTAGTATTTTACCCGTAAATTCAAATATTTCTTTTGCCAGGGCATCGCCCTGTATGGCAGCTTCGTAAACTTTTTTTGAATCCAGTTCATCGGATGGTATAGCCCTTAACAAACTGGGTTGATTGCTGGCTGCTAATAATTCCTGGGCAGTAAGTACGACGCCCGTTGCGGAAGCATAACTCTCCAGAGAACCTTTTTTTCCGGTCCCGGCATGAAAACGTCCTTCGGGTATGATAATCGTATGTCCCAATTCACCTGCGAAACCATCATGTCCATAGATCAACTGCCCATTTGCAACGATGCCACTTCCCACGCCGGTACCTAAGGTGATCATGATGAAATCTTTCATGCCCTTGGCAGCCCCATACATCATTTCACCGATGGCAGCCGCATTGGCATCATTGGTGAGCACTACCGGCAGATGAAAAACATCCTTCATCATTTTGGCCAGGGGGATAATCCCTTTCCAGGGTAGGTTAGGTGCATACTCTATGGTTCCACTATAAAAATTTCCATTGGGGGCTCCTACGCCGATACCAATGAACCGACCGATGCCACCAGCTTGTTCAATCATCGGCAACATGCGCGCATGTAATTCCTCTATAAAGGATTCTACCTGTGCGTGCTTTTTGGTAGACATTTCACTGGAAAAAAGCAGATTCCCTAATCGATCAACGATTCCAAATTTTGTGCCGGTACCCCCGATATCTATGCCGATGGCTAATTGTTCCATTAGCGGAAATTATTCATTTTTAAATAATCGATGTTTTTATTCGGTTATGTTTTATCAATGACCTCCGGCTACCTGTTCGTCAAAGTCTAATCCTTGCTGGGTCAGTACATGTTTTAAACGAAGTGCCAGCAGGGCGAGCGCAGCAAAGCAGAGGGCAGCCAGCAGATAAGACTGATGAAGTCCGATAGCACTGATATCACCAATAGCGCCCTGTAAAGGTGGAATCACAGCACCACCCAATATCATCATAATCAGAAAAGCTGAGCCCTGACTGGTATATTTTCCCAGGCCACCGACTCCCAGTGAGAAGATGCAGGGCCACATGACAGAACAACAGAGACCACCGGCCATGAATGCATAAACTGAAATGATGCCTTTGGTAAATACGCCCACCAGCATCAAACTCATAGCCAGCAGCGATACAGCCAATAATGTTTTCACTGGCTTTTCCTGCCCATAAAAGAATACGGCTACAGCAATGGCAATCATAATAGCATAAGCATACAAATCACTGACATCATTTCCATAGACCCTACTAACAATCAAAACGACTGCAAAGGCCACAAAGGGTATCAATGCCATGGCTATTTTTTTGGTAAGGCCACTCAGATTAAATACGCTGACTGCTCCTGTCCACCGGCCAATCATCAAACTTCCCCAATACAGGGAAATATATTTAGATATTTTGCTTTCATCCATGCCTGCGTCTGTCAAGTAACCCGGTTGCTTAAGCAATGCTCCAAAATTATTATCAATGGTAACTTCCACTCCTACATAAAGAAAGATTCCCAGCATACCGAAAATGAGCTGAGGATATTTCATAGCACCCCAACCATTGGGTTCACGGATGGCCTGCTTATTGGAGTAAAAAAGGATTCCCATTACACTCAACATAGTTATCAATAATAACCAGAGCTTGGGTACATTGGTCAGTTGACCGAGCACCACAATTCCTATTAACAGGCCTGTCATCAGCATCAGAGAAGAAGCAGCTTTTCCAGCTTTCTCAAAGGCCTCATCGTTTTTGCCATCCGGTAATTTAGAAAAAGTGAAGAAAATGGCTACTGCGGCAAATACACCTGCCACAATCAGGTATAAGGTATTGATATTAGTAACGGTCACTTCAGCATTGCTGTTGCTGGGTGTTCCGAAAAGAAAATAGCTTACAATCAATGGTCCCAGTGTTGTACCCAGGGAATTCACACTACCCCCCAGATTCAGGCGATGAGATCCGGTGGCCGGATCACCCAGCAGGATAGCAAAGGGTTGAGCTGCTGTCTGCTGAAGGGAAAATCCCAGTGCCACCACAAAGAATGAAGCAAGGATAGCAGGGAATGAATTGGCATTGGCAGAAGGGATGATCAGTAGGGCACCTACTACGGAAATCAGAAGACCATAAATAATCCCCTTTTTGTAACCAATCCGGTTCAGGATATCGTAGCCAATCAGATTGGATACCAGGAAAAGAATCAGAGATCCAAAGAAGTAGGCTCCATAAAAGGCGGAGCCGATTAACTGAGAAGAAAATTGACTCAGTTGAAAATGGGTTTTACAAAAGGGAATAAAAATACTATTGGAAGCGGCGATGAAGCCCCAAAAGAAAAAAACAATCACTAAATTGGCAAGTGCGCCCGTGTTCGTTGGCTGGCGGTTGGTTTTCATGACAAGCGTTATTTGACTAGGAACTAAAGTAATATAAATTTCAGGAAATTTCATTTTTCCCTTTAGAATTTGAATGAATCTAATTTGTTGGTAACTTCCACCAGAAATCTTTTCAATGGAAATTATACACCTGAGTGCAGAATGTTATCCGGTCGCCAAAGCAGGCGGTCTGGGTGATGTGGTTGGCGCTTTGCCCAAATATCAGTGTAAAGCAGGTCATACAGCCAAGGTCGTTATGCCTATGTATCGGACTGCCTTTCTCTATAACCAAGAATGGACTGTAGATTTCAAGGGTAGAGCCAATCTCGATAAATGGTTTTTTGATTTTACGGTGATCAAGGAAAAGCACAATATACTTGGGTTTGATCTCTTTCTGATTGATATCAATGGACTCCTAGATCGACAGAAAATATATGGTTATGATGACGATACAGAGCGGTTTACCGCATTTCAAATCGCAGCATTAAGTTGGATGAAATCCTGGGAACATCGGCCGGATGTGGTTCATTGTCATGATTATCATACCGGACTGGCCCCCTTTATCATGCGCTATGCATACGATTTCCAATCACTCGCCGGAATTAAAACAATTTTTACCATACATAATGCCCAATACCAGGGTTGGATGACCTGGGAAAAAAGTCGATTTATTCCCCGCTGGGATCTCTGGAAAAGAGGGATGCTGGAATGGGCCAACAACATCAATCCGCTGGCTTCTGCAGTTAAATGTTGCGATCGGGTTACGACAGTTAGCCAGAGCTACCTGGAAGAACTAAAGTATCAGTCCAACGGCCTCGAAAAACTTTTTGAATATGAAAGGGGTAAATGTGTTGGCATCCTGAATGGGATAGACAACGAAGTTTGGAATCCGGCTGCTGATCGCTATCTCCGCCATCACTTTACTATTGCTACCGTCTCCGAGGGCAAAGAAAACAATAAGGCGCAGTTATGCCATCGGTTTGGATTTGACCCCCAAAAGCCCCTCATTGTTTTTATTGGAAGATTGGTAGGGGAGAAGGCTGCCGAATTACTTCCAGATGCCATTGCCGGTGCAATCTATCAATTCGGACCAACTGCTTCTTACCTCATCCTTGGAAGTGGAGAGTACCAAATTGAGGGTCGACTCTCCGATATGCTCATGCCCTTCTCAGGTACATATAATGCGGTGATCGGGTATGATGAAACCCTCAGCCACCTGATGTATGCCGGGGCTGATTTCTTATTGATGCCCAGCCGTGTTGAACCTTGCGGACTTAACCAGATGTATGCTATGAGATATGGTACCGTTCCGGTGGTTCGATCTACCGGCGGACTTCGGGATACGGTAACCGATATGGGTGATCCGGGTGGATTCGGCATAAGATTTGACCAGGCGACCGTTGACGACATCATCTATTCCATAGGAAGAGCCATTCAGGTATACCAGAACAAAGACTTTATGCAGCAGATGCGGGAACGTATGATGCAAATAGACCACAGCTGGGAAAATACGGTTCAGCAATACGACCAGGTGTACCGAAGTTGATGCCGAAAGCCATCTTCAACAATATCTTTACTTATGATTAACTTTCATTAAATTGCCCATATGACGAGTATATCGAAAGCAGTAGTAGCAGTGATTCTGGGTGGGGGGGCCGGCAGCCGGCTATACCCCCTTACCGTAAGTCGTTCTAAACCCGCCGTGCCAATCGCCGGTAAATACCGGTTGGTGGATATCCCAATCAGTAACTGCATCAACAGCCACATCAACCGCATGTTCGTGTTGACTCAGTTCAACTCGGCCTCCCTCAATAAGCACATCAAGAATACGTATCATTTCAGTGCTTTTAGCACCGGTTTTGTAGATATACTTGCGGCAGAGCAAACCCCCGATAATCCCGGATGGTTCCAGGGAACTGCAGACGCAGTGCGTCAGTCGTTGCGACATATTTCCAACCTGGAATTTGAGTATATCCTTATTTTGAGCGGCGATCAATTGTACCAGATGGATTTCAGCGAGCTGCTGAATAACCACATTGCGAAAGGTGCCGATATTTCAATTGCCACTATTCCCGTTGATGAAAGAGATGCCCCCGAATTTGGAATTCTTAAAAGCAATGAAGAGGGCCTGATCACTTCCTTCATTGAAAAGCCCAAAAAAGAGTTATTACCCGAATGGGTAAGTGATACCGGTGCAGAAATGCAAAAAAAGGGGAAACACTATCTGGCTTCAATGGGCATCTATATTTTCAGTAAGCATGTATTGTATCAATTACTGAATGAAGTACATCCAACTG
>JBIIRN010000098.1:0-7026 GCA_044341525.1 Sediminibacterium sp.
TGATCTGCTCTACATGATTGAAATAAGTATTAAAACTTTCTACCAGTTCTTTATAAAGCTCCAATACACGAGGATGATGAACCACATCTTCATTGGTCGTATAGGTTAATCCCTTTTCACGCATCCAGTCTTTCAGGGTAGCAAAAGAGGGTACTATGAGGGCCCCCACAAACTTTTTATCAGCACCAACTACCATCAGTTGCTCGATGAAAGGACTTTCCTTGAATTTATTTTCGATGGGCTGGGGAGCGACATATTTACCACCACTTGTTTTGAATAACTCTTTCTTGCGATCAGTTATTTTCAGAAATTTATTATCGACCCATACTCCAATATCCCCTGTATAAAGCCAACCATCCTTGATAACTTCCTCTGTAAGATCGGGTCGCAGATAATACCCTTCCATTACACTGGGCCCCTTCACACAAATTTCACCGTCATCGGCTATTCTCACTTCCTGGCCGGTGGCAGGAGGACCCACGGTGCCAAAGCGCATACCACCGGGTGACTGACGATTTACGGTAATTACGGGACTATTTTCGGTAGGGCCGTATCCCTCATATACAGGAATACCCGCTGCATTAAAGATGCGAAGCAGCTTTACCTGACAGGCCGCTCCACCGGTTATAATATATGAAACTCGTCCACCCAGGGCTTCTTTCCACTTGGAAAAAATAAGTTTTCTGGCTAAAGCCAGCTGAAGGTTGTACCAAACACCACCGGAAACGTGGTTATCATATCTCTCTGCCAGGTCAACTGCCCAGAAAAACAATTTCCGCTTGGTACCCGCCAGCTCATTACCCTTGGCCATGATTTTTTCAAATACTTTCTCCAATAATCTGGGCACGGTGGTGAATCCATCCGGCTTTACCTCACGTAAATTATCGCCAATGGTTTCGAGGTTTTCTGCGTAATAAATACTGATACCGCTGTAGAGATAGATGTAAGTGCAGGCTTTTTCAAAGATGTGATTCAGAGGCAGGAAACTCAAAATCCTGCTCCCGGGGGCATCCCGAAAAGGAAAACTCTCTTTAGACATCATCACATTTGAATAAATATTCTTATGACTCAACATAACCCCCTTGGGTGTTCCTGTGGTTCCGGAAGTATAGATAATGGTAGCCAGGTGACTGGTCGGAATTGTTGGCTTGATCGTATTGACTTTGGCAACTAAGGGACTATCAGCTGGTTGCAGCAGGGTCTTCCAGTGAACGGTTCCGGGAATTTCATCAAATACAAAAATCTCTTTTAGTGAAGGAACCTTATTGCGAAGTGCATTGATCTTATCATACATCTCTTGATTACTAACAAAGACATATTTCACTGCGGCATTATTGAAAATAAATTCTATCTCCAATGGATTCGTAGTAGGATACAGGGGAACCAGTATCGCCCCAATCTGCTGTACAGCAAGATCAGTAAAAACCCATTCCGGCCTGTTATTGCTGATGATGGCAATTTTATCACTTCCTTCGGGTGTAAAATCATGGGCGCTTACCCCTAACTGAAGCAAGCCGGCAGAGAGTGAGTTGACAGTATTGGCTACTTCCTGTGTACTGTGTTTCACCCAAGAACCATTCACCTTCGATACCAACATTTCATCCGTAGGAAAATGTTTCAGCTGGTGCTCAATGCAATCAAAGAGACGTTTGTATTCCATATGACAATTTTTATTTTTTGTATAAAAATATTTAATTCTTAATCGTTAGTTTGCCCGCTTCCTTAACAGATCAATGACCCGAAAGTTGTCAACCTTTCCGAAGCATATCCGCTGAAAACCAGTCCTGCACTGATCTCTGGCAAATACGATCTGAATATTGACAAGCAGAAATTCCAAGTTAGCTTTTTTTTCAATACCCAGAACTACCCGTGATTGATTCCCCGGGAAACAGGCAAAAAAATGCCTAGAAACAGTACTATCAGAGGAAAAATTACTCGTTAATCAGGTGCGTCAGCAATCCATCCCGTAGCTTAGGTTCAAACCAGGTACTTTTGGGTGGCATCACCTGGCCGCTATCGGCAATGGCAAACAATTGTTCGGTCGTTACCGGGAAGATGCTAAAAGCAATGGCCATTTCACCGCTGTTGACTCTCCGTTCCAATTCCGCTAATCCACGAATTCCCCCTACAAAATCAATCCGCTTATCTGTTCGTTGATCACCGATTCCCAGCAAGGGATGTAAGAGATTGTTTTGCAAAATAGTGACATCCAACTGTCCGATGGGATCTTCCTGGAAGGTACCCGGAAGAGAAGTGAGCCGATACCATTGCTGGTTAAGGTACATTCCGAAAACATGAGGCGCATCGGGCTGTACCATCGCTGATCCAAATGGCTCAACCTGAAATGAAGAACGAATAGCTTCTAATAAACTTTCAGGGGTATGCCCATTCAGATCGGTTACTACCCGATTATAATCGAGAATACGCAATTGATCGGCAGGAAAAAGGGTTGTTAGAAAATAATTGGCCCCTTCCGGAATTTCACCTGTCAAATTTTGACGCACTTTAGCTGCAGAAGCAGCCCGATGGTGACCATCGGCGATATAGGTGCAGGGAACTTTTGTCTCAAATAATTCACGAATAGCAGCAATAACTGCATCATCATTGACAATCCAAATGGCATGTTGCACCTGATCAGCTGCTTCAAACTGATAAACCGGGCTTTTCGATTTTATCCAGTTGTTTACTAGTTCATCAATTTCAGGCTGTGGACGATAAGCTAAAAAAACATTACCGGTTTGCGCACCGGAAACAGCAATATGCCGGATACGATCAAGTTCTTTATCGGGACGGGTAAATTCATGCTTACGAATAAGATTAGATTCATATTCATCGATGCTACTCAAGGCAACAATACCTGTCTGACTTCTCCCCTTCCAGCTAAGTTGATAGAGATAATAGCAGGACTTATTTTCTCTGAAAAGTATATCTCTGCTGATAAAGGCAGATAAATTAGTATGGGCCTTTTCATACACAGAAGGATCGTAGGGATTGGTTTCATCAGGGAGATCAATCTCACTCTTAGTTATATGCAGAAATGAGTTCGGGTTTCCGTTGGCTGCTTGCCGGGCTTCAGCGGTATTCAACACATCATAAGGTAAACTGGCTACCTGACTGGCCAGTTGAGGTTGCGGGCGCAAGGCCCGGAAGGGTAAGATCAATGACATGTTGCAAATATCCGAAAAAAGAAATGAAC
The DNA here is from genome assembly GCA_044341525.1 of Sediminibacterium sp. GTDB lineage: Bacteria > Bacteroidota > Bacteroidia > Chitinophagales > Chitinophagaceae > Sediminibacterium. Next base: position 3,197 of record JBIIRN010000098.1, read on the forward strand.
CTGTTAGTCATAATCAAAAGAGGAGTGGAAAAAGAATCAGGGCTTGAATCTCTCCAATACTTCTTTTCCCGTAGCAGGATCAATACCACGGAATTCAACATATACAACATTAGGAACCCAAAATGTTCCACCCGATACTTTTATAAAAATGCGTTGTAAAATAGCTTCTTTGTTATTGATCACTGCAAATACCTGGTATTTCTTCAAGGGTGCATGCCAACGCAAATAAAACTGCCGCTTTTTATAAGAAACAAAATGCAGCATATAACTGTCATTTCCCTGCGCTTTCGCATCAATGCCGTAAGCAAAATTCCTTTGAATGTAATTCAGTTCTTTCCTTACGCCACCAGCGGAGTAGAGTATCCAATATACATTGACAGGCTTTTCAGGATTGGGAATTCCTCTGCTGTCAGCATTTAGTTCACAAATAATCGTATTGGTATTGGCAGTTCGCTGCAGATAAAAAAGTTGACGGGAGTTTCCGGTCGGAACAGGAAAAGTATCTACCTCAGCACCAGTTGTAAATAAGGGATATGAATTGATTCCAGAATTGGCGTGCATATCAATAGGAAGGAGCAGGCAACCAATTATAAAACAAGAGATAACAAATACTGGAATTTCGGAAAATAGATTCCGAAAAATTACTGGGTTTAATAAAATAGTTGAATATCGCAAAGAAGAATATTAAAAGGGAAATAAAATGGGTGAGTTTATCTTTTAAAATAATGGAGACAACAAGTTTGGTTAGAAATGGTTGTGGTTCATTAGAGAAATCAAAAAACTAGCCGTTCTTTTGGGTAAAATAATTCATGAGTTCACAAAAGGCCTGAACACTGGTCAATGGAAGGGCATTGTACATACTTACCCGTATTCCACCTACGGTTCTATATCCCTTTACCCCAACCATTCCCTCTTTTTTACAGAGTTCTAAAAATACCGGCTCCAGTTCGGGGTTCTCCAAAAAGAAAACCGCATTCATCCTGCTTCGATCTTCGCGTGCTACCTTGGTAATGAACAATGGATTGTTATCAATAGTCTTATAAAGCAAATCTGATTTTTCCCTGCTGCGGCGGTCCATTTCATACAATCCACCCTGATCTATGATCCAGCGCATGGTCAACATACTGACATAAACGGCAAAGACGGGAGGGGTATTCATCAATGAATTAGCAGTGATGTGTTGACGATAATCCATGATAGCTGGTATGGCATCTTTTTTTCTGGCCAGCAATTCCTTGTTCACTACGATTAGGTTAACGCCCGCAGCCCCCATATTTTTTTGAGCACCTGCATAGATTAAATCAAACTGAGCAAAATTCATGGGACGTGAAAAAATATCACTGCTCATATCTGCCACCAAAGGCACTTTCACTTCCGGGAAAAATTGCCATTGGGTTCCTTCGACTGTATTATTGGAAGTGAGATGAAGATAGGCCGTATCAGCAGGAAGCTCAGCAGGTTGGCGGATACAGGTGTGCTGACAATCGGACGTATCTGTAGCATAATGCACCTTTCCAAAAAAAGCGGCCTCCTTAGCGGCTTTGCCCCCCCAAACTCCATTCACACAATAAGCAGCCATATCACCCGGATTGAGCAGATTCATTGGCACCTGCATGAATTGAGTAGTCGCTCCCCCATGAAGAAACAGTACCTCATGCGTATCTGGTAAATCCATCAACTTGCGAACAGTGTTTCTGGCTTCCTCCATCACCTCGACAAAATGCTGTGTACGGTGTCCGATCTCAAGAATGGAAAGACCGGTTCCATTGAAAGAATGTATGGCACCCGCTGCTTCTTCCAAAACGGAACCCGGTAAAATGGAAGGCCCGGAATTAAAATTGTGAATGGTCATAATTGATTTAACAAAGAAAGGTTATTTGAAACAAAAAGTAGTGCCGGTTCCTACTCTTTTCACTCATCAAGCACTGGCTGCTCCATCCCTGGAATCCACTTCGGTCACTCCTCCTGAAATTGTATATTTCATCGCATCTGCAGCTGAAATTCCGGTTAAAAGTTTTATTTGGGATGACGGAACCAGGTAAGTAATCCCTGAGATGGCATAGGAATGCGGAACATAGACCGTTATAAGATCAGTCATGCCCAGAGCCTTAGAACTAGTCTGGGTGATAAAACCAATTCGCCATACACCCGGTGCATCTACATTCACCAATACCGGTTTATCAAATTTTTTCTTATTCCCCGCAAATGCTTCCAGGAAATCTTTCACGGAAGAATAGATATACTTTACGCCCGGCGTTTTTTCCAGCAGGTTATCAAACATAGCCAGCACCCGACTGAAAAAAAACAGGGAGGATATCCAACCGGTAAACAAGACCAATATCACCACGACCAGAAAACCTGTTCCAGGTATTTTTTTTACCTGACCATCTTCACCCAATTCCCATAGACTGGGTGCCAGGGCATGCATAACATTGGGTAAAATGCTATCGACAAAATTGAATAGTCCGATAACTACCCATAAGGTGATGCCAATAGGCGCTAACACCACCAATCCCTGTAAAAACAGGGTTAGTAAACGACCCAATAATCGACGCAAAGAAAATGGAGAGTTGTTAGACATGAATAGGCAGGATAACCGACGGCACAAAGGTACAGTCAATGGAGATAATCACTCAGAAAGATTTAATGGTACCCGAGCAGGATGGGCCAATGACTATTAATCAGGTTAATCTATTTCATAAATGTAAATATTGCTAATATATTGATTTGTAATAATATACGTATTGATTAGTTTATTATTTATAATAAATTTCACTTTTTCTTTACAAAGAAACTTGCGTGCCATAAAAAGTTTCCATAGTTTTGTCCCGCTAAAATCTTCTATGGAAAACACCGCCGAAAGAATTGTCGGGAAAGCATACGAGCTTTTCATGCGTTATGGGATCCGCAGCGTTAGCATGGACGAGATCGCCAACCAACTGGGCATGAGCAAAAAAACCATCTATCAGTACTATGCTGATAAAGATGAATTGGTGGAAGATGCCATAGAAATCGTTTTGAATATTAACAGGAATGACTGCACCCGCCAACAGGCGGAAAGCGAAAATGCAGTTCACGAAGTATTCATCAGTCTCGATACTGTCAAACAGATTCTGAGCAAGATGAACCCGGCAGTGATATTCGATCTGGAAAAATATCACACCGGAGCATTCAATAAATACAATGACCATAAGAACCGATTCCTCTTCAATGTAATTGTCACCAATATCAATCGGGGAAAAGAAGAGGGTCTGTATCGCACGGAGATTAATACTAATCTCATCGCCCGTTTCCGCCTGGCCTCTATGTTCCTCATTTTTAATCCTGAGATTTTCCCGGGTGAGCAATTTAACCTGCCACAACTGTTGGCAGAAACTACTGACAATTTTCTATATGGAATCGCAAATGAGCGGGGCCAACAAATGATAGAACATTACAAGCAACAAAGCAAAACACTGATTACAGCATGATCCGTATCCTGAGCATATCACTATCCCTTCTGATCTGGCTGTTTCCAAAAAACAGCGCAGCACAAACACCAATCAAAGGGGTGAAATACGCTTTTTCCATTGAAGAAGCATTGACTTTTGCCAAGAACAACAATATTCAGGTAAAGAATTCCCTATTGGCGGTTCAATCCCAAAAAGAAACCAACCGCGAGATAACGGCCGGAGCCTTACCCAATATCTCGTTCAATGCCAACCTGATGGATTACCTGAAGCTCCCGGTATCTTTGATCCCCGGTGAAATTTTTGGCGGAACTCCCGGAACCTTTATCCCAGTTCAATTTGGTACCAAATATAATTCGACACTGGGATTACAATTGCAGC
>JBIIRN010000026.1:0-14925 GCA_044341525.1 Sediminibacterium sp.
CAGTACCCAGGTTCCTGAAAATTATATTGACCGGGTAAGCACCGGTAAACCTGTGGTGATTGAACTACCGGATCTGAAAAAGTCAATCTCCACCCAGGTGAGTCTTACCGGTAAAATTATTGATCCGAATAGCAGAAGCTTTTATATGGAAGCTCATTTGCCTTCCGACAAAGACTTTTATCCTAATCAGATTGCACTGATAAAAATCAGGGATTATAACAACGCCAAAGCAGTAGTAGCTCCCTTGAATACCTTACAAAATGATGAAAAAGGCAAATACATCATGGTTATATCCAATGAAAGCGGAAAAAATATTGCCAGAAAAAAAGTGGTAACGATTGGGCAAATCTATGGCGACCAGGTAGAGGTTAAGTCCGGTTTAACGATAGGAGACCGCATCATCACGGAAGGATTTCAGGGATTGTATGACGGACAATTGATTACTTTAAAATAACTACCAATAAAAATTTCTGCCAATACCGGCTCACCCCGGACGGATACCTTCGGCAATTTATAAAAGCAGACTATGAGCATTCAATCCATCACTAACAGGTTCAAGGAATTCATGCCTACCACCTGGAGTATCCGGAATAAAACTTCCATTTATCTCCTCATGCTTTTCGTAAGCCTGGGAGGTATCTACCAGTTTGTTACCCTTCCCAAAGAACAATACCCCGATATCGTTATTCCGACCATATTCGTTCAAACCGTTTATGTAGGAAACTCCCCGAAAGACATTGAAAACCTGGTGACCAGACCCCTGGAAAAACAAATCAAGGGTATAACCGGTGCAAAAATCACCAAGTTCACGAGTAATTCCCAACAAGACTTTTCAGCCATTCAGATTGAATTTGATACAGATGTAAAAACAGATTTTGCTCTGCAGAAAATTAAAGATGCGATTGATAAAGCAAAGCAGGACTTACCCAAAGACCTGACCCAGGAGCCCACTGCACTGGAAATTTCGCTCAGCGAGCAACCGATTATGTATGTGAACCTGAGTGGTGACTATGACCTGCCCCGCCTGAAAAAATATGCTGACGACATCAAAGACCGGTTAGAAAACCTCACCCAGATTAATCGGGTTGAGTTGGTGGGTGCACCTGAAAGAGAATTTCAAATCAATGTCGATAATTTTCGCATGCAGAGTGCCGGCGTCACTTTCGATGATATAACCGGAGCCATTCGCAGAGAAAACATTGATATATCCGGTGGTTTGCTGGAAGTAGGCTCCATGCGCAGGAATATTCAAATGAAAGGGCAATTCCGCACCGCAGAAGATATTGCCGGAATGGTTATCCGAAATCAAAACGGTGCCCCCGTATACCTGAAAGATATTGCAAACATCGTTGACACCACCAAAGAAAAAGACAGTTATGCCCGCTTGAATGGTAAAAATGTGGTTACACTGAACATCATCAAAAGAAATGGTGAGAACCTGATTGAAAGCAGCGATGAAGTAAAAAAAATAGTGGAGGCAGCTAAAGAAGAATTTCTTCCCAAAGACCTGGATGTTGTAATCACGGGTGACCAGAGTATCAAAACGCGAACTTCGTTTACCGACCTGGTGAACTCAATAATTATCGGCTTCCTGCTGGTATTAATTGTACTCATGTTCTTTATGGGTGTAGTAAATGCCTTCTTTGTTGCCCTTTCCGTTCCCCTGAGTATGTTCGTGGCATTTGTTTTTTTACCGGCGGCAGATCTCATCGTGGGCACCCATGTTACCCTGAACTTCATTGTTCTATTCGCTTTGTTATTCGGATTGGGAATCATCGTGGATGACGCGATTGTTGTAATCGAAAATACCCATCGGATATTCGTGCAGGGAAAGGGGAAAATATCTTCCAGCATGGCAGCCCGTATGGCAGCCGGAGAAGTATTCATTCCTGTGCTGGCAGGTACCGTAACCACCCTGGCACCCTTCTTCCCCCTGCTCTTCTGGCCAGGTATCATTGGAAAGTTCATGGTGTATCTCCCGACCATGCTCATCTTCACACTGGCTGCATCCCTGATTGTTGCCTTTATCATGAACCCTGTTTTCGCAGTAGACTTCATGAACCACGAAGATGACCATAAGAGTGAGGAGAAGTCTGCTATCTTCAAAAACAAATTATTCTGGGGTGGCATTGCTATCGGCATCCTGCTTGACCTACTTGGTTTCACTTTTGCAGGAAATTTATTATTGCTTTTCATGATACTCTGGCTGCTGAACAGATACGTTCTCACAGATGCCATCAACTCTTTCCAGCAAAAACTCTTACCCCGCATCATGAATAGGTACGAGTCGTTGCTCCGCTGGGCCCTGAAAGGCTGGAGACCTGTTCACTTGCTGTTGGGTACCTTCGGATTGCTGATCTTATCTTTTATCATGATCGCTGCCTCTGTGGGTATTGGCCGTACCGGTGTTGTCTTCTTTCCCAAACCCGATCCCAATCAAATCTATATCTACCTGAAACTACCGGTAGGAATGGATGTGAAATATACCGATTCGGTGACCCAGGAGTTAGAAAAAAGAGTATCTAAAGTATTAGGCACTGATAAAGGAAAACCTAATCCGATTGTAGAAAGTGTAATTAGCAATGTGGCCGTAGGGGCCGGTGATCCTGTTTTAGGTGACCGAAGTGTTCGAAGTGAGTTAGGGCGCTTACAGATCTCATTTGTGGAGTATGAAAAAAGACACGGCGTTTCTACCCAGCCTTACCTGGATAGCATTCGAAAAGTAATGAATGGAATTCCGGGAGCAGAGATCAGCGTTGACCAGGAAAGTTCGGGTCCGCCCACTGATCCCCCCATCAACATTGAGATTGCTTGTGAAGATTTCACTTCTCTGATCAAAACAGCTACCAGGTTGAAGAACTACCTTGACTCCATTCAGGTACCCGGTGTGGAAGAGTTGAAAATGGATGTAGATCTGAATAATCCTGAACTCACCCTTACCATCAATCGTCAGCGTGCTTTGATTGAAGGTGTTTCCACTGCACAGATAGGTCAGCAAATTAGAACAGCTCTCTTTGGATTAGAGGTTTCAAAAATCAAAGAAGGCAAAGAAGAATATAAGATACAGCTGCGCAATAATTCAGTTCAACGCAAAAGTCTGACAGATCTTTTGAACATGCGCATCTCTTTCCGCGATATGGCGGCTGGGGGTGCTGTAAAAAATATTCCCATCAGTTCACTGGTTACCATAGAACCAACTTCAACGCTGGGTAGTGTTAAGCGAAAAGATCAGAAAAGACTGATTACCCTTCGCTCGAATGTACTCATGAGCGAGGGATATAACCCAACCGGTGTAAACCAGGAAATTGCCAAACACATCGCACAATTTAAAGATGTACCCGCTGGAGTAACTATTCGACAGACCGGAGAAGGAGAGCAACAGAAAGAAACGGTTGCCTTTCTTAGTAAAGCATTGCTGATTGCATTGATGCTGATTCTGTTTACCCTCGTACTTCAATTTAATTCGGTTAGTAAATCAGTGATTATTTTAACCGAAATCGTTTTCAGTGTTATCGGAGTTTTACTTGGCGTGACTATTTCGGGTATGGATATTTCAGCCATTATGACGGGTATTGGTATTGTCGGTCTCGCAGGGATTGTGGTGAAGAATGGTATCCTGGTAATAGAATTCACAGATGAGCTGCGTGCCCGGGGAATGAAAACACGAGAAGCAGCCATTCAGGCCGGGAAGACTCGTATTATTCCGGTAATGCTTACGGCTGTTGCAGCCATCCTGGCTTTTATTCCCATTGCCTTTGGCTTCAATATCAATTTCGTAACTCTTTTCAGTGAACTCAATCCCCATATTTTCTTTGGTGGAGATAACGTAGCCTTCTGGCGCCCACTGAGCTGGACCATTATTTTCGGATTGGCATTCGCATTCTTTATGACTTTGATCATCGTTCCTGCGATGTACCTGATTGCTGAAAGACTGCGCAGACCAATGCAGAGAATGTTTGGAGGAAAATGGATCAGTATGCTGGGTATTCCTCCCCTGACCCTACTCTTTCTGCCTCTGATGGTGATTACCCTGTTCGCTCATCGCATCAGCCGGAAAAAAAGAGCAGCCAAACTGGAAGGCAATCCTAAAGTTAATGACGCATTCATAGGAAGCTGGTTTTAGTAAGGACATGGACATTGCATATTACCGCCCGGCTCTCCGGGCGGTTTTTTTTACCGCTCCTCCAGCCAATTTGCCACTTCCCCCTTCCTGTATTTTTTTACAACTTTTTTAGAAGTGACTGTTACCAGAGCAGATAACTTTGCAGTAAAATATCAGATATGATCAATAACCATGAAATAGACTATCGGATCTTCGGAGAGGAAATGCAATATGTTGAAGTAGAACTGGATCCGGGAGAAACCGCTATTGCAGAACCCGGCGCCTTTATGATGATGGATGATGGTGTCAGTATGGAAACCATGTTTGGTGATGGAAGCAAGCAACAGTCCGGCGGACTATTCGGCAAGCTGATGAATGCAGGAAAAAGAATGCTGGTAGGTGAAAATCTTTTCATGACGGCATTTACCAATACCGGTAATGGAAAAAAACATGTTTCCTTCGCCTCCCCTTATCCCGGAAAAATAATCCCCCTCAATCTCTTTGAGTTAAATAATACCATTATCTGCCAGAAGGATTCTTTTCTCTGTGCCGCAAAAGGGGTAAGCATCGGCATAGAATTTCAGCGCAAGCTGGGTACAGGTCTATTCGGCGGAGAGGGCTTTATTATGGAAAAGCTGGAAGGAGATGGAATGGCATTCCTGCACGCCGGTGGTCATGTCTCAGAAAAAACCCTTCAGCCGGGGGAATTACTGAAAATAGATACCGGATGCATCGTTGGCTTTACCGGAGGTGTCGATTATGATATCCAAATGGTGGGAGGAATTAAGAATTCCATATTCGGCGGCGAAGGACTTTTCTTTGCCACATTACGCGGACCCGGTAAAGTATGGATACAAACCCTACCCATCAGCCGTCTGGCAGGTCGAATTCTGCAGTATGGAACTACCTCGAGAAGAGAGGAGGGAAGTATGCTCGGAGGTATCGGCAATATGCTGGATGGTGATAGTTGGTAATGGCTAACCTATACCTTGTTAGTAAGTTACCTTTTGTAATCGCTCTGCTGCCAATTCCAACGTACTTTCTTTTTTGGCAAAACAAAAACGTAGAACTCTGTTATCGGTACCCTGATGATAAAAAACCGAGACAGGAACGCAGGTAACCCTATTTACTTTGGTAAGATGTATCGCCATATCCTTATCACTCAGGTCACTTAGATGTCCGTAGCGAAAGCAGGCAAAATAACTGCCGGAAGAAGGCATATATTCAAAAGGAGTAGCAGACATAAGTTGTCGGAAGTAATCTCTTTTCTGTTGAATTTGTAATCCCAGCTCCTCATAGGCATTTGTCTGATCCAGATAGGTAGCCAATGCAACCTGTTTAGGCGTGTCGCAGGAGAAGCAATTGAACTGATGTACCTTACGAAATTCCTGCATCATAAGAGTAGGGGCAATACAATAGCCCAACTTCCAACCGGTGCAATGATAGGTCTTGCCAAAAGAGTAACATACAAAACTTCTTTCTCGCAATGCCGGATAACGCAAAACACTTTGGTGTTGCAATCCATCATAAATCAGGTGCTCATACACTTCATCACTCAGAATTAGAATAGAAGTTCCGGAAACCAGATTTTCCAATATCTGCATGTCCTCGGAAGTCCATACCATACCGGTAGGATTATGGGGTGTATTCAGTAAAATAATTCTGGTTCTGCTGGTTATCTTTTTTTTCACTTCTTCCCAGGGAATCCTATAGTCAGGAAAACTAAGTGGTATCAATACCGGGACTCCCCCATTGATGGTTATATTGGGTATATAACTATCGTAAGCAGGTTCGAAAACAATCACTTCATCACCTGGCTGCAGGGCTGCTGTAAGTGCAGTATAAATTGCATAAGTTCCTCCCGGTGTAACTGTAATTTCCTGTTCCGCATCCGGTGCATACCCGTAACAATGCTTCACTTTAGCAGCAATTCGCTCACGCAGCAGCGGAAATCCATTCATGTGGGTATACTGGTTATGTCCATCCCGCATGGCCTTATTTACCAGGTCTGTCAACTCCTCGCTCATCGGGAAATCAGGAAACCCTTGTCCGAGATTCACGGCATCATATTCCCGCGCCAGCTGACTCATCACTGTAAATATGGTCGTTCCTACTTGCGGTAATCTAGAAGTAAAGGAAGGTAAAAAGGGAGTTCCCTGCATACGTATCATTTGCCCTGCAAGATATAAAAATGTAACGCGGGATTATGGAATCAATTTCCCGGCAATGCGGTTGAGTTCAATTTCCGCAACCTTAGCAGCATAACTCAGGTTCACCAGACGAAACCCTTCCGTTTCATAACTTGCCTGAGCCTGCCTGACATCCACAATAGTAGATTGACCGAGTGAAAATCTTGCCAATACGAGATCCAGTAATTCGGCCGAGAGCTTGAAGTTTTTGATTTGTGTCTGGTACTGTAGCAAGTTGCTTTGGTAAGACTGATAGGTTCTAACTACTCCGGTTTCCAGGTCAAATATGGCATTATCATATTGCAGCCGGGCATTGCGGGTATTGATGGATGCAATCTGTTGCTGTTTTTTATTGACTCCGCCATTGTACAAAGGAATCGCCATGTTGAGTCCGATAAAAGGACCGAAGCTTTGATTCAGCAGGGCAAAACCTGCAGCACTTTTGACGCTGCTGAAATTATATCCTGTATTAGCTCTTAAAGTTGGGTACCGAAGTGCAGCGGTTTCTTTTTCGAGCCATTCATTTACTTTGACCTGTTGAGAAGCCGCCTGAACGGAGGGATTGGCAATCATTCGTTGACGGATACTGTCCATCCGTAATGTTTGATCTACCACGATGGTGTCACGAATAATGATAGCAGTATCGGCGGGCTGCATCCAGATTAGATTCAACAAATTGGTTTTGGCCTGATCAATTACCAACTGCTGATTTTGTAGCGTTTGTTCCAGGGCGTTCAAATCAATTTCCGCCTGTAAAATGTCAGCCTGGTTCGCAAGACCCGACTCCTTCCGCACCTTTAAAATTTCCAGCCGCTTTTCAGAAGCTTCAATTGATCGATGTATGGTCTTTAATAATTCCTGCTGACGAACCACATCATAATAAGCTGTTGTTACTGCTGCAACCGTATTTTGAATCTGTAAGAGCAACAATTTTTGGTTGAGCCCTTTCAATTCCTCCAGCCGTTTACGGGTAGAAATTATTCTGCTTCCATTGTACAACACCATCGAAGCCGTTACGCCTGCAAACAGGTTATTGGAACCTACACCAGGTCGCTTGGCATTTCGGGAAGGATCAGAAAACTCCTGGTTGATGCTGACTACCTGCTCATTGTCATTCACGGTGGCATTGATGGTAGGCAACCCACCGGCGAATCCGGCATCATCGGTAATTTCACTGACGGTGAGGTTATTTTTTGCCAATTGTATATCAAGACTCTTCTGCAATGCCATGTTGATGGCATCCGGTAATGTAAGGCGCTGCTGGGCCAGCAACGTCTGACAAAAGAACCAACCAACTATGAATGCCTTGAATTTTTTCATACACACTAAGATAGGAAAGCTACCCCCGGTTAAAATATTATTTACATGAATGGGTGAATCAGTTGACCAGGGTGCCTACATTGGAGCCTGCCACTACTTTCGACAGGTTACCGGGTGTATTCATATCAAATACAATGATGGGTAATTTATTTTCCATGCAGAGGGTGAAGGCGGTCATGTCCATCACCTTGAGATTTTTTTGAATACATTGTTCAAAGCTGATGGTGTCATATTTGGTAGCGGTAGGGTCCTTTTCAGGATCTGCCGTATAGATTCCATCTACGCGGGTACCCTTTAGAATAACATCTGCCTTCATCTCTATTGCCCTGAGGGAGCCTGCGGTATCGGTGGTGAAGTACGGATTACCTGTTCCCGCACCAAATATTACTACCCGGCCTTTTTCTAGGTGACGCAATGCTTTTCTTCTGATATAAGGTTCTGCCACCTGTTCCATATTGATGGCGCTTTGTAACCGGGTGTATACGCCTATTTTCTCCAACATAGCCTGCATGGCCATGGCATTGATTACGGTGGCCAGCATTCCCATATAATCACCATGTGCGCGCTCAATACCGCTATCCGATTCATTCATGCCCCGGTAGATATTTCCCCCTCCAATAACGATAGCGACCTGTACGCCTAATTCAGTTATCTCTTTAATGTCTTTCGCATATTGCTCGATGATTTTCGGATTGAATGGATCGCCATTCATCTGATCACCCAGCAGGGCTTCTCCCGATAACTTTAGCAGTATTCTTTTGTATTTAGGCAGCATGGCAAGGTTGAATTTTCAACTACAAATAACCTGATTTTTTGGCATATTCTCCTCCCCTGTGTATAAACTGGTTATAACCGAATGATTTATCGCGAGGTTTTTGCTTTCTTAACCGGTTTGCTCCTGTTTTCTTTCACCCGCAGTTGAATGATTTGTCGAATGAGCGGCAGGGGAAAGGGCTGGTCATGCGGAAACTGAACAGAACCCTTGGCATAATGATATCCCTTTAATTTGGATTCCATTTTTTCTATTCCGGATGCCATCGGATAAAGTCCGATATGGTTAGTATGTGCTGCAAAATAAAGTAGCCGGCCATTTAAAAAATAAGCGGGCATTCGATAGCTGATTTTACGGGTGGCCTCCGGTGCCAGTTCTTTTACCAGGGCATTGAGCTGTAATAATCTCTTTTTTACCTCAGGTGGAAAAGACCGGCAGTATGCTTCAATGGTTTCCGCTGGTTTTGTCTTTTGCATCGTAGCGCTTTTACTAAAATGAAGTTACCATTTTCAGCAATAAAAAACCGTCCGCAAGCGGACGGTTCAATTTATTAAGATTCAATATTTATCTTATCCAAGTGCAACGCGTCTGAAAGTGGTTACTTTCAGATCAGCACCTGCTTTCTTCAGATAATCACCCACGCTGATACCCCCATCTTTCACGAAAGGCTGTGCCAACAAGGTTTGCTCTTTGAAGAAGGCATTGAGTTTTCCTTCTGCAATCTTGGCAATCATCTCATCGGGCTTACCTGCCATCTTGGGATCTGCCTTCATTGTTTCCATTACAATGGCTCTTTCTCTTTCAATGGTTTCAGCAGAAACACTATCAGCATCTACAGCCAGGGGATTCATGGCAGCAATTTGCATGGCCACATCCTTTCCGGCTTCTTCTGCTGCTGCGGTGAGTCCGACCAATACACCCATGCGATTAGCTCCGTGAATATAAGAAGCTACGTAGGGAGCATCGATGCGTTCGAAACGAGAGATGCCGATTTTCTCACCAATAGAAGCAAGTTTATCATTGATCATGTCAGCTACTTTGGCTCCATTGATCACTACTTCATTTAGTTCTTCTACTGACTTAACATTGCTGGCTGCAGCGGCATCAGCAATCTGGCGGGCGAATGCGATGAAGTCAGTATTCTTGGAAACAAAATCAGTTTCACAGCTGATGCATACAATCCAGCCGGTTTGATTACCGGGTGCGGTCAATGCAATCACAACCCCTTCCTTTGCTTCACGGTCGCTGCGCTTCGCGGCCACTTTTTGTCCTTGCTTTCTCAACCAGTCAATGGCTGCTTCAAAATCTCCATTGGTTTCAGTCAGTGCTTTGCGGCAATCCATCATGCCGGCACCGGTAGTCTGACGTAATTTATTAATATCTGCTGCTGTAATAGTTGCTGTTGACATAGTTATAAATCTTTTTAATTCATTTCTTTCAATAACAGAGAGTCCGGAAACAGAGTTGCCCGGCTTTCTGCTTTACCTATCTGATTAGCGGGATCCACCACCTGCCGGACGACGGCTGGCACCTCCTGCAATCCTTCTTTTCGGAGCACCACCTGCTGCAGCTACTCCACGACCTCTTCCGCCACGGCCGGCTTCAGATTGGGCCTCAGCTTCGAGTCTGCGAGCACGAGCCTCATTTTCATTAGAGGTCTCTTCACTTTCATCCTCTTCTTTAGAAGCTTGCCGCTCTGCCAGTCCTTCAGCAATAGCTGCCGTGATATAATTGGTAATGATGGCAATGGATTTTGTAGCATCATCATTAGCGGGAATAGCGAAATCAACCTTGTTGGGATCTGAGTTAGTATCTACCATTCCTATAGTGGATATACCCAGGCGCTTGGCTTCTGCCAATGCGATGTGCTCGTGACCGATATCTACCAGGAACAAAGCGGCCGGCAGTCTGCCCAACTGAGCAATACCACCGAGTACTTTCTCCATCTTATCGCGGTCGCGGCTCAACGTAAGACGCTCCTTCTTGGTGAGGCTATCAGCACTACCATCTGCCAGCATTTTATCAATGCTCTGCATCTTCTTCACGCTCTTACGAACAGTATTGAAGTTGGTGAGCATACCACCCAACCAACGCTCGGTAGCATAAGGCATGTTTACGCGCTTGGCACATTCGCTAACGATTTCCTTCGCCTGCTTCTTGGTAGCAACGAACATGATTTTTTTACCGCTCTTGGCGATTTGCTTCACGGCGGCAGCTGCTTCCTGCAAATGATCAACGGTCTTATTCAGATCGATGATGTGAATTCCTTTCTTCTCGGCAAAGATGTAGGGTAACATCTTCGGATTCCATTTCTTTTTCAGGTGACCGAAGTGCACGCCGGCATCCAGAAGTTGCTGCTGTAATGAGGTATTATTTTCCATTATAACTGATTTTGTAATTGAAGTATTTCAGGCGACCCACCTGATGAAACCGGAAACCATTCCGATAACAACAGGAGAGTGACAACCCGGTGATTAACGTTTGCTGAACTGGTAGCTTCTTCTGGCTTTTTTGTGACCAAATTTCTTCCGCTCTACGCTTCTTGGATCACGCTTCAGCTGGCCGGCCTCTTTCAAAGCAGGACGCAATTCCGGATTTACTTCCAGTAAGGCGCGCGCAATTCCCAATTTGGCAGCTTCCGCCTGTCCCTTCAAACCACCACCCTGAGCATTGATGATGATATCAAGCTTACCAAGCATTTCGGTAGTCTTCAAAGGAGCTTCGACTTGATTCTGCAAATACACCAGGGGAAAATAGACCTTGTAGTCTTTATCATTGACAGTAATCTTACCATCACCCTTGGTAACGAATACACGGGTTACTGCCTCTTTCCGGCGACCCACTGCATTTTTTTGTTTTTCCATGTTTGTTTTCTTTTTCAGGCAACCTCTGTCGGGCAGCCGGTGATTGATAGTCAGGTATTACCCTGCCATTAATTTATTTTAAAAGTTGAGCGGCTTGGGTTGTTGTGCAGCATGCGGATGGTTGGAACCGGCATACACAAATAATTTCTTAATCATCTTACGACCCAGGCGGTTCTTCGGCAGCATACCTTTTACAGCACGCTCCATTACAACTTCCGGTCTGCGCTTCAGCAAATCACCGGCAGCTTCTTCCTTCTTTCCACCCGGATATCCGGAGAAGTTAATGTACTGTTTGTCTTCGAGTTTATTGCCGGTAAATACAACCTTGTCGGCATTAATTACAATTACGTAATCACCGCAGTCAACATGGGGTGTATAATAGGCCTTGTTCTTGCCCCTGAGTACAGCGGCAATACGAGAGGCAATGCGTCCAACGGTTTGATTAGTACCGTCCACCACATACCAGTTGTGTTGAACAGTAGCCGCATTCGCATGCTTGGTAGTGAAATGAAGTTTACTCATGATATTTTGTTTTACGTGATGCCGGCGCTATCCCACCGGCGAAAATCCCTTTTTTAGGGAGTGCAAAGTTAGGCAGGCAGGAGCAGTTTTCCTAACAAAAAAGGGATATTTTTTAGCTGGTATCTTTATAATAGATTGATAATCAATAAAAATATTGCTTACTTTTTTCAATCTCTGTTAAATTCGGCCCCTTCAATCACGCAGTAAGTACCCTGGCTTGTCATTATCCTGCTACCTTTGTCATTCAAGATTTACCAGTGAACCTCCGAAAAATACAACCTGAACGCATCTTTACCGGAGTGGAACTACTGGATCCCCGGCAGGTTTTAATTATTGACAGCTCCGGGAAGATCATTGATATCATTCCCGCCACCGAAGCAGGTGAAGGAATCGAAACGATCAGCGGCTGGATCTCACCGGGTTTTATCAATTGTCACTGTCACCTTGAGTTGAGTCACCTGGCCGGACAAATTCCCGAAAAAACGGGCTTGTCCCGTTTCGTAGAAAAGGTGATGTCTTCGCGCGATACATCGGCAGAACAGCAATGGGAAGCCATGCAGGCCAATGACCAATTGATGTGGCAATCAGGTATCCAGGCAGTCGGTGATATCAGTAATAGAACCGATTCAATTCGTATATATGAGCAAACCCGCCTCACCTATCACCATTTTATAGAAGTGAGTGGGTGGATGCCAAAAGTGGCGCAAAAAAGATACGAGCAGGCATGTCATAACCTGGAGGTCTTTTTACAACAAACCAATCGGGTTTCTTTGGTACCCCATGCACCTTATTCTGTATCGCCCGATCTCTGGAATTTATTAGTGCCTCATTTTTCAGGGCGACCCGTTACAATTCACAACCAGGAGTCGCTCGCCGAACAACTGTTGTTTGAACGGGGAGAAGGTGACTGGCCGGCATTTTTCCGGGACTGGCAGATCGATCACACCCATTTTCATCCTACCGGAGTCAGCAGTCTGCAATCCGTATTTCCATATTTGGAATCGGCTGCATCACTGTTGCTGGTTCACAACACCTATACTACTTCTGCAGACATTGAATGGGTGAAGAAAAGACATTCCTCCGTTTACTGGTGTCTTTGTCCGAAGGCAAATCAATACATCGAACATAAACTGCCGCCGGTTGATTTGCTTCGTCAGCAAGGTTGTACCCTGGTTTTAGGAACCGATAGTCTTGCCAGCAATCATTCCCTGAGTATCCTGGATGAGATGAAGATTCTTTCTGCATCTTTTCCCGCCATAGCGGCAGAAGAAATGTTGCGATGGGCCACCAGTCAGGGGGCAAGTGCTTTACAACTGGACAATCAATTGGGCCGGCTCACGCCGGGAAAGAGTCCGGGCATTCTTCAAATCGACAACCTCAGCTCAGCAGGAAGAATTCATGCCGATACCCATGTTACCCGATGGTGGTAATACATTTATCTATTGTAAAATTTCCTGAATGACCGGCCAGCTGCGCAGGTTACCAAAATCCGGAATGTGCAAAGAATAAAACTGAAGGTAACTGGTCAACAGTTCCTTACGCTGGATACGCGATACCGCAATATCTTCTAATTGTTCCATCGCGGCTATCAACTGAAGTCTGGCCGTGGTGGCAGCGGCTTCTCCCTCCAGAAAAAAGGGATGGGCCGGCAGCTGGGTCACAAATTGTCCCTCCTGTAAATCCAGTATACAACTGGTTGCAGAGTAATTGCCCCTGAGCTGAAATCCCAAGAGGGATGACAATCTAAGAGAAAAGTAAAGTGGAAAGTTGGCGGTGATTTTTGAATTGGCCCGATCGAGTTCCTGTAAACTATTTTCAATAAAATAATACAAATCGGGATTCGGTTCGGGCTGGCGAATGCATCGTTGAAGCATCTCAATCATAAAGAGGGCGACCGTATTTTTTATCACTTCACCGTAAACAGCCCCATAGAGATACCCCCAGCTAACTTCCCGAATGTATTGTAGATGGCCGGCGTCGCGGTGATAGACTACCAAGTCGAGAATAGCTCCCGGCTGAAAGCAGGCAGACTTCCCCTCCGATTTACCTGTTCCTTTTCTGGCTCCCTTAACAAGATAATTCTGTAAACCAAAATGCTCAGTATAGATGGAACAAATCAGACTGGTATCTCCATACCGGGTAGTTCGAAAAACAATGCCGCGGGTAGCCTGAATCATACCATGATTTAAAACGAGCTATCAATGAGATCAGACCTCATCAGAAAGGTCCTTTACCAAGATTCATCAGACGACACCGGTGAACTGTTGCAGAAAACGCACATCATTCTGAGAATACAACCTGAGGTCGTTGATCTGGTACTTCAGTTGGGTGATGCGTTCAATGCCCATACCAAAGGCAAATCCGGTGTACTTATTTGAATCGATAGAAAAATTTTCCAGCACACGGGGATGAACCATTCCACTGCCAAGTATCTCAACCCATCCCGAATGCTTGCATACACTACAACCCTTTCCTTCGCAGATCAAACAGCTGATGTCCATTTCTGCACTGGGCTCAGTGAAGGGGAAATAACTGGGACGAAACCTGATCTTGACATGCTTTCCCAACATTTCCTGCACAAAGAAATAGAGGGTTTGTTTCAAATCAGCAAAACTTACCTGTTCATCAATGTACAATCCTTCCACCTGGTGAAAGAAACAATGGGCACGGGCACTGATGGTTTCATTCCGGTAAACACGACCCGGACAAATTACCCGAATCGGAGGCTGCTGTTGTTCCATCACTCTCGCCTGTACGCTACTGGTGTGCGTGCGCAACAACCAGGCCGGTTCCTGCTGAATATAAAAAGTATCCTGCATATCGCGGGCAGGATGATCTTCCGGTAAATTCATGGCGCCAAAGTTGTGCCAGTCATCTTCAATCTCGGGTCCTTCCGCGACAGCAAATCCCAGTCTACGAAATATAGCTACTATTTCATTTCTCACCAGACTCAATGGATGTCGGGTGCCGACAGGTAGTGGGATACCGGGCAGTGAACGGTCGATGTGATTGGCCCCCGCAGTTGCAACAGCTGGCTGACTTCCTTTCAACGATTCCCAACGCTCCTCTGCCAAAACTTTCAGCTCATTGAGGTGCTGTCCCATGGCCTTGCGCTGGTCAGGTGCAACATTTTTCAATTCCCCCATGAGCCCTTTG
>JBIIRN010000097.1:0-7073 GCA_044341525.1 Sediminibacterium sp.
CTTTCCCTCAGGTGGATTGGCAATGAAAAGACGAGTAGCAGCATCCAGATCATCTTCTTTATAAATCTCTTCGCCTGCCTCATTCTTTTTTAACCCGGCCTCTTTCTTCAATTCCAATTTAAGTGCCTCCAGGTAAGCATAAATGGAATCAGCACTGCTCTTGGCCATTTCCGCACGAGGGTACCAAAAGCTTGCCTTCTCGCGACTTACCGGATCATCTAACTTCTTTTTAAATGATTTAAATATATCTGCATTTTTCTTATCAATAATACCAGTAGCAGATCCCAGACTATTATCTACCGTTTTAAAAGCATTCAAAATTTCAGCAGAAACATTCAGTGCCAACAGTGCGGTGAGC
Organism: Sediminibacterium sp.; assembly: GCA_044341525.1. GTDB lineage: Bacteria > Bacteroidota > Bacteroidia > Chitinophagales > Chitinophagaceae > Sediminibacterium. The sequence goes on from JBIIRN010000097.1 coordinate 359, forward strand.
ACCAGGTACATGATGTTGATCATTTTCTGCCGCGGCTCTTTAGGTAATGACATGTGAATTAATGATTTTAGTAGTCAGGATAATGGGTGATTATCGGTTGTCAATTACCTGCCTTGCATAGCAGAAAGCATATTACCGTATAACTGATTTAGCTTACTCAGATTAGTAGAAAGCACGTTGATTTGTTCCTTCGCCCGCATAGCATCTTCAGCGCTTCCGGCCATAGCAGAAGAAGCTTGTGCCAGTTTACCATAAAATTCATTCATGGTTTTCAAATTATTATTTCCTTCCTGTAGTTCCAATTCATATATGGTATTCAGGGAAGACAGATTCTTGGTGAGGGACTGCATCTGAACGTGAAACTCCTTGGTACTTTCAGAAGCGCCATGAAATCCTGCCAATGACATAGAAGCAGAATTAACGGCATCTTTAATAGAAGACAGTGCAACGGTAGCTTCTTTGGTCTTATTGGAAAAGTCGCCCGTACTTCTCACTACATCACTGATATCAGACATTTGCTGCACGGTATTTTCCAATTTCTGGAAGCCGGCACCCAATTTGCCCAAAGTAGCCGGAGTGATTTCTGCATCGCTCAGCATTTTTTCCATACTTGCCAGGGCTTTATTTCCCTGGGGCTTAACATGCTCCACCTCGGGATGTTCATCGATATAGGGAAAGACAATATAACATACGCCATAAGCCAAGAATATCAGGGCTTCTACTGTCAAACCGATTTTAAGCATTATATCTGCAATAGAGGTATGGAGCAGTTTCTGCAGGGCACCATAAATAACTACTGCCGCTGCAACCGAAACGAAGACGTCTAACCATTTGTTTAACTTGGAAGGAATTCTTGCTGACATTGGTGATAAATTTTAGGTGGTTAACCTGGTGAAAAGGATATTGGCTAAAGATTAGTTGGATTATTTTTTCTTCTGAGGAGCCAGATCAATTACTGTTCTGAATCCGATATAAGATTTAGCTGTGTCCTGGTACTCGTAATTGCGGGTACTTACCTGCAGGTAGAAAGAGATATCTTTCCAGCTACCCCCCCGAACCACTTTTCGCTTTTCACGTGGGCGGTCTGTGTCTTTGGCCTCATAGCGAATGTCTGGACTCAGATCAGACATGATGTTGTAGGCACCCTCATAAAAATAGGAGCCGGTCCACTCAGCCACGTTACCAGACATATTATAAAGCCCGTACTGGTTGGGCCAGTAAGCATCTACAGGTACAGTATAGAAACCTCCATCCTCTATATAATTACCTCTTCCCGGCTTGAAATTAGCCAGTAGACATCCTTTTTTATTCCTTACATAAGGATTTCCCCAGGGGTACATGGAATTGGTGAGTCCGCCACGAGCCGCATATTCCCATTCGCTTTCACTGGGAAGGCGGTAATCTGCATCCTGGAGTCTCTTTTGTTTCTCCAGTGCAGCATTGTGGAAATGTGTTCTCCAGTGACAAAATGCTACTGCCTGGCGCCAGTTCACTCCCACTACCGGATACTCTCCGAAAGAAGGGTGAGAATAATATCGCCTGGTCATGGGCTCGTTGTAGGAATAGGAGAAATCTCTCATCCAAACCAGGGTATCCGGGTAAACCGGTTCATCCCTTCTTACGATGAAATTACTTCTGTATAAACCGGCATTTTCTCTTTTAGCAGCAGTAGGCAGGTCATAATATTCAACCCTATACATGATTTTGCTGGGATCGATTTCCGGACGACCGTATAAACGATTATCGGGTGCCAGATTCAGTTCATTCAGCTTTTCGATGGTATTGCGGTCAAGTTTAACTGTTTTCATCTTCGTCCAGTTAACTGCAGAAGTATCGTTCGCCTTATTGATGCCTGGGCCGAATAAAATCTTATAAATCAAAGAGTCTCTGGTCCAATTGACAAAGAGACGGTACTGATTATTGGAAACTTCAGTTCTATCCATCCAAAAACCTGGGATAGATACCTGGCGATTGCGGGTAATGTAGTTGTAACTCACATCTTCATCACTCGGACCCATGTGAAATGTTCCCGGGGGGATGTACACCATGTTCAGGGGCGGTCCCATAGGTTGTCGCGTGGTCGGGGCAACTCCCACTAACTGGCCGTCAGCAGGATAACCCGTATTACTTTTAGACTTCCCAAACAACCCTCCTCCCTTTCCACTGCCACCACAGGAAACCAAGGCCATCAAGCCCACAACATAAACTGAGGAAATTACGTATCCTTTCATTGTACAGGATTTGTTTGACAATTATGATTTCCAATAACCGAAGTCACTGGTTTTGGTTAAATTCAGAGCCGTATTTTTTTTATTTCGAGTAAAATTTTTATCAGCGCAATCGTTTTTAAGTTCTCAAAACATCGATATCCTGTCAATGTATGAGGGCAAATTACTGCAATCATTTGTTACACATTTGCTAAAAACTCCTTATAGGAAGATACCGGTTGAGCGCATTGATACTCTTTACATTGGAAAAAGAGTACTTCTCCGGGTTTTTCCGGTATATTTTTCCCGCTTAATAACGGAAAATTTAACAAATTAGTTTCTTTCACCTGAAGAATCTTATTAGGGAAGAACCTGCTAAGTAAAGGCCCCAGATATTGGGTGGCCTGATGCCCCACGATTGCCCATTCCTGACACCCCACGATCTCCTGCTGCAGGGTCATCGCCCATACCCCGAAAGATCCGGGATGCCTGATAATGGCAGAGCCCATAGACGCCAAAAGTGTTCGACATTGCTCCCGCCAGTCCGGCCTGTCGAAAACGATAGACAGATATTGCAAATTCTGAGCCATCAAAGCATTACCACTGGGTACGGCTCCATCGTATACCTCCTTCTTGCGAACCACCACATCTTTTTGACCCAGGGGGGTATAAAAAAAGAAACCGGTTTCTTCTTCAACAAAATGCTCAGTGACCCATTCAATAATTGCTTTAGCCCTAAGTAAATATTCGCTGTTGCCGGTAATTTCCTGAAGATAGATATAGGCCTGAATCAGCACTGCATAATCATCTAAAAAAGCGGGTATCCGGCTTTGCCCATCCTTTCCGGTATGCTGCCAGGAACCATCCTGCTGGCGGAAAAGCAACTCCAATTGTTCTATATTTTGAATGGCGCGTTTTCGATACACTTCCTCTCCCGTGGCAGCAAACGCTGCTGTAAATGCTCGATTCAAAAGGGCGTTCCAACCCATTAAAATCTTATCATCCAATAGGGGCCGTATACGGGAAGATCTGGCCTGCATCAATTGGTGCAAGCAATCAGCAATCCTTCCTTCAGTCTCTTCAATTGTCCATTGTTGCTTTTCAGCTAATTGTTCCCGGCCGGTCCTTTCCCATAAAATATTAACTCCTTCCCAATTGCCTTCCGATACTACCTGATAGAACTCACTGAACCAGTCGGCGTCCTCTCCTAATAAAAGTTCTATCTCTTCTGCAGTCCAGGTATAAAATTTCCCTTCCACCCCTTCGCTATCGGCATCCAAGGCACTGAAATAAAGACCCTGTCCATTTCCCAATTCCCGCTCGACAAACTCAAGGGTTTGTTCCATGACCTGGCGGTACCGTTTTTTGCCTGTCACCTGATAAGTCTCCGCCAATAAAATCACCAGCAATGCATTATCATATAGCATCTTCTCAAAATGAGGTGCTTTCCACTGGATATCGGTACTATAGCGTGCAAATCCTCCGCCGGCCTGGTCATAGATTCCCCCGGCAATCATCTTATCCAAGCTGAGTTCTACGTGATGAAGTGATCGCTGGTCACCCGTAAAATGATACTGCCGGAGCAAAGTTCTTAGGGAGAAAGTCTGGGGGAATTTTGGTGCATTGCCGAATCCACCCCATTCGGTGTCTGCTTGCTGAAGCAATGGATTGGCCAAGGTATCAAGTGTTGCGGGCAGGAATAATCCATCTACCGATGCCGGTTGTCTGCCAAATAAATTGGCTTGTTGCAGATGAGTAATCAGCCGGTTAGCCTGATCAACTACTTCATTCCTGTTTTGTTGATAGGCCTGGTGCATGTTAATCAAAACCTCCCGCCAACTGGGGCGATTGAACGCGGGGCGAGGAGGATAATAGGTACCTCCGTAAAATGGTTTGAGATCGGGTGTCAGAAATACATTCAGGGGCCAACCGCCACTGCCTGTGATGGCCTGTACGGCATCCATGTAAATATGATCCAGATCAGGTCGCTCTTCCCGGTCAATTTTTATATTGACAAAAAAGCGGTTCATGAGTTCCGCCGTGGTGGGATCCTCAAAACTTTCCCGCTCCATCACATGGCACCAATGACAAGCAGCATATCCTATGCTGAGCAAAATGGGTTTGTCCTCCTCCTTTGCCTTATGAAGTGCCTCTTCCCCCCAGGGATACCAGTCCACCGGATTATGGGCGTGTTGCAGCAGATAAGGACTGGTTTCATGCAATAGTGCGTTGGCCATAAAAAACGTTGGGAGATCTGAATAAGATCAATGAAAAAGAAAGGATTACTTCTTCTTGGCAGAAATCTGCTTCAGGTATTCATCCAGTGCAGCCACCATACTGGGCTTCTGGGGTGCCGGACCCTGAATCTGCAGTTCCAGTCCTTTTTCCTGAATTGCACGGGATGTATTGCTGCCAAAAGCGCCAATGATAGTTCCATTTTGGCGGAAATCGGGAATATTTTCAAATAAACTCTTTACACCACTGGGAGTGAAAAAGCAAATGACATCAAATTGATTGGATTCCAGCACATGCTTAATATCATTGCTGATGGTTCGGTACATAAATGCCAGCTGATACTCACATTGATGGGTTTTCAGCCAGTTCACGATTTCATTGTCTTGCTGATTTTCACTGCAGACATACAGGAATCGCTCATTCCCCTTGTGTCGGTTAATGGAATCAAACAAACTTTTATTGGTTCCATCTGCTCCAAAGAATACCTTCCGCTTGCGGTATAAGATAAATTTCTGCAAATAGAGCGCAACGGATTCTGTAATGCAGAAATACTTAGTGTCAGGATGGATGGTGACCTTAAGTTCGTCTGCCATCCGGAAAAAATGATCAATGGCATTTCTGCTGGTAAAAATCACCGCAGTAAAATGAGCGATGTCTATCTTTTGTTTACGAAATTCCTTGGAACCGATGCCTTCCAGCTTAATAAATGGATGGAAAAACAACCGTACCTGGTGCTTTCTCTCCAACTCATAGTAAGGAGATTTATCACTTTCAGGCTTGGGCTGAGATATCAATATATTTTTAACAACCTTGGCAGATGACAACTGCTTTTCCCCATTTTTTGACATATCCACACTTGCTAAAGTGAAGCAAAATTAAACAATTACGTTTAATTTTTTAAACAATAATTTAAGTATCAACAGTAGGGGTATTACTTCCAGTGCAATAAAATATAAGAAAAAATGAAATGCGTTTAGGGCCATTTTGTTGCGAATTATTGAGAAAGAAATCGCATATCGATAAACAAAAGCGGCTATTACAAGAATTAAAACAATTGTAAAGGTAGAATTGATGATCACCGCTGAGGAAAAGGCAACCAGGATTAAAAGGGGGAGCACCAACACCCCCATGGTCTTATTGACCAGGTATACTACAAATATGTAAGAGCGCATGGCGTCTCTGTTATTAAATATCCAACCCGCCAGCCGCAGAAATAAAAATTTCCCTGCGTAAATCAGCATCAAAAATCCCGTAGAGGTTAGCCAGAGCATCCAAAAACTTCCCACATACCAACCTCGATTCATTGCCAGGAGGGTAACAAAAGTACCCATGACAATAAAAAATAATAGATTTAGGCCAATGGCTGCCAATTGCTCCTGCAATAACCTGTCCCTGGTTTGTCGTTGCCGGGTAGAAGTCTGAAAAAAATACTGGAAAAGACGGCTGAAATAGGAAGGGAATCCGATCCGAATAATCGCTAACAGCAATAAAATACCAGTCAACAAATAAAATAAATGGTCCTTATCTGTTCTTTCCCGGAAAGCTATGTACCCATCTTTAGGGGTAGTCTTCATCGGAAGAAAGGGGTTGTCAAGAAGCTTACCGTACCGGTTCGTATCTCCGGGTAACTGAGATAAACTGAGCCGGCCAGAGTCTAAACGTAAGGCAGCGGAATCGCTGATCGCGGATAAATTCACCGTATCCTTTGCACCCATTCCGGAAACCTGACTAGAATCTTTCCGCAAGATAGTATCCGTTTGAGCAGGAGCGGCGAAAGTACTCAACTGCAAAATCCAATAAACTGTACACCAAAGAAATGGCTTCCCCATGGTCACAAATCTACAAATACTCTGAGATAGATGATGCTTCCCCTGGTCAGCAGCAATAGACTTATTTTTGCAGCTATGGCAGGCATCTACCTTCATATCCCATTTTGTAAAAAAGCCTGTCACTACTGTGACTTTCATTTTTCCACCTCCCGCCAACAGGAAGAAGCAGTTATTACAGCCATGCACCGGGAAATTCTTCTTCGAAAAGATTTTCTGCAAGAATCTGTCAGTACCATTTACTTCGGGGGCGGTACCCCATCACTTTTATCTCCCGGTATCATTTCAGATTTACTCGATACCATCCGTAAAAATTTTTTAGTTGAGGATGAGGCAGAAATCACACTAGAAGCCAATCCGGATGATGTAAGCCTATCGCAGGCACTTGATTGGAAAAAGATAGGAATCAACCGAATTAGTCTGGGTGTTCAATCATTCGATGACAAA
>JBIIRN010000099.1:0-7017 GCA_044341525.1 Sediminibacterium sp.
GACCGAATGTTCCCATAAGCCGACTTCGAAGAAACTGAAGTATGTTATCTATCAGTTTAAATAAATAATATCTTTACCAACTAAGAATTTCAGAATATGCCAAAGAGGTGGCTGACTTATGGGTTGTTTTGGTCAGCTCTGTTTACCCATATACATGCAGGGGCGCAGAATTATGTTTTTGCCCGACTCGATGGCATTCCTGCTAATACTTCCGGTTGGAATTTACAAGGTAGTGCTGCCGTTGGAAACCTGATCAATAGTAATAATAGTGAGGTCATCCTATGTCCGGCCCGACCCTCCACCAGCGGAGCTGTTTTTTTCAATCAGCCCATCAATCTGACGATCTGTAATAAATGGAAAGCAGAATTCGATTTCAGGATATTTGATGGATCAGGAGCAGATGGTATTGCCTTTTGCTTTTTGGAAACCCCACCTACGGGTTTTGTTTCAGGTGCAGGTTTAGGTATTCCCTCCTCAGCGAATGGATTAAAAATTTGTTTTGATACTTATAATAATTGTACCACCCCTACCAACAGCCGCGTACCCAAAGTGGAAATAAGATGGGGAACCGGTTATAATGAATGTTGGTCACAACCTACTTTGGAAAATACCGATGGTTCACTTGCCTATCTTAGGTCTGCCGTTTATAATAGAGCTCTGATAGAATATGACAATGGAAATATCCGTGTTTCAGTCAATGGAAATCTTTTGCTAACTGGCTTTCAGACTTTCAATTTCACCGGCTATCTCGGATTTACAGCCAGCACAGGTGGTTCCAATGACAATCATTCCATCAAAAATGTAATCATCTACACAGATATGCCACCTTCTGAAGCAGGCGGTATCAACGGAGAATTGATTACTTGTCCGGGTGAAACCATTAGCATAGGAACGACATCAACTCCCGGCTACAGTTATAACTGGCTACCCGCAAGTGACCTCAACAGCTCGATAATTTCCAACCCTGCTGTTACCACTGATAATTCCTCTGATACGGTTCGAACCATCATTTACCGGGTACAAACTTCTTTCACTGCCAATCCGGGTTGTTTTTCCACTGACAGTATTCAGATCATTATCCGTCCTAAACCAAAGATCAATTTTATTCGGCCCGGGATTTGTTTAAATGATGCGGTTGCAAATTTTATAGATAGTTCTTACACACAGGATGCAGCTTCCCGTCCATTCACTTATCAATGGTACTTCGACGACCCTTCCGCCACAACGGCTAATCCCAATACTTCCAACCTAAAAGATCCCTCCCATATTTATAGTGCAGCTGCAGTATATCAGGTTAAAAGCAAGGTGACTTCGGCAGCAGGATGCGTAGATAGTTTGACGCTGCCATTTACTGTGAATGGAAGCACTCCTATCGCTGACTTTCTCATAAACAGTGAAAGGAACTTTTGCAGCAATGAAAAAATAGTATTGACAGATCAATCTTCCGTCAACTTTGGCAACCTGACTCAGATTGATGTTTTTTGGGACTGGGCCAATAACCCCCTTGTAAGCAGTTCAGATACCCGACCTGCAATTGGAAAGACTTATTCTCGCAACTATCCAATTTTTAGTCAGCCCGATGTAATTCCCATAACTATTCGTTATGAAGTGTATTCAGGCATCAGTTGCAAGTCAGTTATTCTGAAATCTTTCAGTCTGGTTTCCAGTCCGGTAGTTTCTTTCTCTCCCATCGCACCTCTTTGTGATAATTCTCCGGACTATCCAATTATTGAAGCAACTGAAATCACAGGTGCTGCGGGATCGGGAATATATAGCGGACAACAAGTAACCCCTGCAGGAATATTTTCGCCTTTCAGTGCCGGAGTTTATCCTGTTAAATATCTTTTCATCAATAGTGCAGGTTGTAGAGATTCTGCTTCACAAACTATTGCTGTGTTCCAGTCACCAAGAATAGATGCGGGATTAAATCAACTGGTGCCGGAAGGAAGAACGGTGGCATTCTCTGCAACTGCTACCGGTGGTAATAATTTATTGTATCAGTGGATTCCCAATCTCTTTCTGAATGATGCAACGCTCTTACAACCCCTTTGTACGCCCTTACAGGAAACCCGATATCGGCTATTGGTAAACAATTCGGATGGATGCGAATCAGAAGACAGCCTATTTATTAAGGTATTATTCCTACCCAGGGTTCCCAATGCGTTTTCACCCAATGGAGATGGTATTTATGATACCTGGCAAATTCAGTACCTCAATGATTACCCTAATTCCAGGGTTCAGATTTTCAGCCGCTCCGGGCTACTTATTTACCAATCCTATGGCTATGGAACTCCCTGGGATGGAACGTATAAAGGCCAGCCACTGCCGATGGGAACCTACTACTATTTAATTAATCCGGGACAAGGGCTGGATCTGTTAAAGGGTTCAGTTACACTCATCAGATAAAATTGTGCATTATTTATGAAGATGGCTATTTGTGTCGCGTGAAAAAACTTGTGCCATGAATCTTAATCCCTATCTAGTAGAAAGCTAGATTTTATCAGTGATTGCCAACAAAAAAAGCTGGAATTAAACAATCAGATCAAACCATTTTTGTTCTATAGCAGATATTATTAATATGTGTAGTATTAGAGCGTATTTATCGCTATTTTTGAAAGGTTCGAATAAGTATGAAAAAACTGATTGCCTATATACTCTTAACAGGTATTATACTGCCCGGTCTATTAATATTTTCTTTTTTGAACGTTGAGAAACAAAACCTGAAAGAAAAAAACCGGGGTAAGTCCTATACAGACATCTCCAATAAAGAGATGATTATTGTTCAATTTTCTTTGTATGAAGTAAATAAATGTATTGAATGGGAAAATGATCACGAATTTGAATGGAATGGAAACATGTATGATGTGGTGAGAAAGGAAGTAAAGTTAGACAGTATATTTTACTGGTGCCACTTGGATAAGGAAGAAACTATTATCAATGAATGTTTAGATGAATTGAATCGATTTTTAGCCGGTGCTGAATCCAATACTGAAGAAAAACAAAAAATTCTTAATAAGTTATTTAAAAAACTTTACTGCACTGATGCGAATGAATGGACAGTATATACCGAATTAGAAATTGTTCCTCGTTTTATAAGTCATTTGACACCATTGAATAAGAGTGAAATAAAGGTACCCACTCCACCCCCCGATGACAGGCTGTCTGTATAAGCTAATGTCATTCTCTCAACTCTCATTTTAAATTTCATGAAAAAACTGGGATTATCCTGGTTTTTACTTGTGCTATGTCAGCTAACATCAGCACAAATAATCACCGTAATAGACAAAATTTCCAGTGAGAAACTTGAATCAGTCAGTATTCGAGATACCTCACTCAATATTCAGGTAGTCACAGACTATAAAGGGATGGCTACTATTTCTCAATTCCCAAAAGGGAGTCATCTACTTATAGAAAGAGTCGGCTATCGATCTATACATATTAGTTTAGAACAACTTGAAAAAAATCAACTGAGAGTTGAGCTATTTCAGGAACCCTTTGAATTAAACGAAGTAGTTGTCGCAGCCAACAAATGGAGCCAGGTATCACGAAATGTACCGGGGAGAGTCATCTCTATTCGCAAAAAGGACAGGGAACTTGCCAATACTCAGACAGCAGCAGATCTATTAGGCCTTTCTGGCGAAATATTTATTCAAAAAAGCCAACAAGCCGGTGGAAGTCCGATGATACGGGGATTTTCAACCAATCGTTTATTATACGCTGTAGATGGAGTAAGAATGAATACTGCCATTTTTAGAGCCGGCAACATTCAGAATGTAATCTCAATAGATGCTTTTGCGACAGAAAAAACAGAAGTTTTCTTTGGTCCGGGATCGATTGTTTACGGAAGTGATGCCATCGGTGGTGTGATGAGTTTTCAAACCATTGTACCCCATTTTTCCACTGACTCCACTTCAATTGTTATGAGCAATGGAACGCTACGTTATTCTTCCGCCAATGGCGAAAGAACAGTCAATGCCTCCATTTCCTATGGAAAAAAGAATTGGGCAGGTTATACCGGCATAACACATTCCTCCTTTGGTAATCTAAGAATGGGTAAACTAGGCAACGACCAATACAGAAGATATTTTTTTGTTGCCCGCATCAATGAAAAAGATAGTGTCGTTGCCAATCCTAACCCCTTGATTCAACAACCTTCCGGGTACGATCAGGCCAACCTAACGCAAAAGTTTCGCTTTCGGCCACATCAAGACTGGGAATTGAATTATGGATTTCATTATTCAGCTATAAGCGATTACAGCAGATATGACCGTCTTATCGAAACACAAAGGAATGGATTACCTAGGTTTGCAGTTTGGAATTATGGTCCACAAATATGGATGATGAATTTGCTATCCATACAACACAAAAAGCGAAACTGGTGGTATGATCAAATGATCATTCGAACTGCCCATCAGTTTTTTGAAGAAAGCAGGATTGACAGGGGACTCAATGCTTTTCGACTAAGAAGTAATCTCGAAAAAGTAAATGCCTACTCCTTCAATGCTGACTTTGAGAAAAAAATCAACCGCCATGATTTATTTTATGGGATTGAGTTTGTTAAGAACAAAGTAAGTTCTTTTGGCACCGGTTCGGATATTAGAAATGGAGCCCCCTTACCGGTACCGGACAGATATCCTACATCTAATTGGAATAGCTATGCTGCTTTTGCCAATTACCAGCATTTTATCAATGATCAATTGTTAATTCAGGGGGGATTCCGACTTAATTCGTATCAGCTCGATGCAGACTTTTCTAAATTATTGCTTTTCTATCCCCTCCCCTTTTCTACTGCACAACTAAATAACCGCGCAATAACTTATAGCATTGGTGGCGTTTACAAACCCAAAAAAGACTTTACATTGAAATTCAACTGGAGTAAAGGATTTAGGGCGCCCAATGTAGATGATATGGGAAAGCTTTTTGATTTTGTCAGCGGTGAAGTGGTAGTTCCTAATCCTTACCTGGGCGCAGAAATAGCCAATAATTTTGAAATAGGCATCATAAAAATTTTTGGAACTGTTGCAAAACTAGACATGAACCTTTTCTATACCAGACTCCAAAATGCTTTGGTGAGAAGACCTTTCTCCTTTAATGGCAGTGATAGCATTTTGTTCAATGGAACCATGAGCAGGGTCTACGCCATACAGAATGCTTCTTACAGCAGAATTGCAGGATTACAGGCAGGAGTTGAATTTATTTTTTCACCAGAATTTAGTTTGCTAACCCGCTATAATTTCCAATCCGGTCAGGAAGAAATGCCTAACGGCGAAATCAGTCAAGCAAGACACGCTGCGCCCGGTTTCGGCATGAGCAAATTTACTTTCAGAAAAAGAAATATCACTTTACAGCTTTCAGCAATGTATAGTGGGGAGGTAAGTTTTGAACAACTGAATGCTGAAGAGCGTGTCAAAACAGCCATTTATGCAAAAGATGCTGCCGGAAACCCATATTCTCCGAGCTGGTATACACTTAACTTTTCGATGAATTGGAAATGCAGAGAATGGGCTAGAATTGGGGCGGGAGTGGAAAATATTACAGATCAGAGCTACAGGCCTTACAGTTCCGGTATTGCAGGCGGTGGACGAAATTTTTACATTTCTTTGAGTATTGGCAGGGGCTAATTCAAAAAAACTCCTAACTTTGCAACATTATTGCATTTTTGAGAATTTTAAGTACATATCGCCAGTTTATCACTTTTCTTTTGATTGCATTGTATGCATTCATCATCACCCCCTCATTGTTCTGGCACCAACACAATGAGTCAGTCTATGCTGCTTCATCCGAGCAGATCAGAAATTCAGATACGCCTACCCTTGAAGCTGAAAAAGATGCCTACTGTCAGATATGTTCTCACCACTATAGCTTCTATAGTAATGATGCAAGTTTCATTGAGTTAACAAAACAAAATCACTTCCAGTCATATTTTCAAGGATATGCTGTTCGTGCTTTTTGTATTTCTCCCTTACATCTTGCTGAGAGAGGTCCTCCCGCACGCATTTAATTTCCGGCTAACCTTTCCGGAATCTGTCATTTAATTGGCGGATCAAAATAAGTAGTTGCCATCAACTACTTATTTCCCTTTTTAAATTTTAACAATGCTGCGCATATTCCTATTTCTATCTACGGTTATTTCTCCAGCCATTGGTCTGAGAGGACAGGAATGTCTTATTCAGTTGAGCGGACATGTAGAGGAATCATCTACGGCTGAAAAACTGATTGCAGCTACTATATTAATTAAAGAGACAGGAAAACAAGTAACCACAGATAAAAAAGGAGATTTTTTAATAAAGGGGCTTTGTGCCGGAAACTATACCTTACAGATCACCCATGTGGGTTGTGAATCAATTGAAAGAAGAATTCAACTGGAAAAAGATTTGCACCTTGATATTTTTCTGACAGGTATTCACAGTGATTTACAGGAAGTGACCGTAGATGCCAGAAGAGGAATCAGAAATTCCGGATTTAAGAAGGAAGTCTCAGAAAGGCAGTTGGAACAGAGCCGGGGAGGTTCATTGGGCGACGCACTCAGCCGAATCAATGGTGTTACACTATTACAAACCGGCTCTGCCATTTCTAAACCTGTCATCCATGGTCTGCATGGAAACAGAATTCTCACGATTAACAATGGGGTCAGACAAGAAGGCCAGCAATGGGGAAATGAGCATGCTCCGGAGATTGATCCTTTTATAGCAGAAAAACTAGTGGTGATCAAAGGGGTAGATGAGTTGAGATATGGGTCGGATGCAATTGGAGGAGTTGTTTTGGTAGAGCCCAAACCACTGGGATCTACGCCCGGGAAAAAAACCGAAATCAATACTGCATTTTTCAGTAATAATTTACAGTATGTTCTATCTGCAGTACATGAACAATCGCTTTCCAAAATACCCAATTTCCGATTCCGCATCCAAGGAACATACAAGCAGGGCGGAAATGTAGCTACCCCCAATTATCGCCTGAATAATACAGGAAGCGAAGAAAAGAATGCTTCAGTGACCTTGGGGTGGAAAAAAAACAATT
>JBIIRN010000005.1:0-22751 GCA_044341525.1 Sediminibacterium sp.
ATCTGATAAACTCATGTAGGCAACCTCATCTTGCGCAACATAATACCTGAGTGCATCCTTTATATAAATGGATGCGGATGGGTAACTTGTTTCAGCATCAATTCCCTTATACTCTTTTAATTCTAACGCAGGTCTGCCAACGCGTGCATCTAAATTATAGGAAAATCTGCTGTATTGGCGATTGGTAGAGCTGAAATCTATGTTTCTGTTTGCTTCAATCGGTCTCAAATTGATTGTCTTGGAATATTTTCCGGCATTCATTTCAACCTTATACATAGTAATAATCCCCCAGGTATATTGTGCTACAAATTGGTGCATGGCTGTTCTGGAAGCATTCGAACGCATCTCATAATTAGTACCATTGTAATTTAATGTGAAAGTTGCTTGACCCAAGTCTTCCCGATCATCATGTGTTCTTCGTGTTCGAATGGTATAGACACCTGGCTTAATGTCGATTACTTTTTTATCTCCATACTCGTACGAAACAGTACCTCTCCGTTCATTCACTTTTTTCTCTTCAGACAGCAATTCAAAGGAGATGGCTTGATTTTTTTTTCTGGCTTCTTCCAACATTCCAGGTAAATCTCTGCTTCTACCCTTTAAACTGATGTATTCACCAGTATCTCCCATTCTAATGGCTAAAAGTTTATCTCTTCGCTTAAGTTGACTGATTGCGGCAGGACTACCGGGAAACACTTCACCAACTTCCGGATACTTATCCGATGTATAGAGTTTAAAACCCCAATCGGTTTGAGGCTGATCAATATAATTGTAATCAATGGCCTGAAGCGTTTTATGAATATGATGGTTAAGTATATCTAAGTTTTTATTCGTCTTGAACTTTAATTCAAGCTGAATTGTCCAACCAAAAATAATACCCAGATAAGGCTCAGATGCGGTAACCTCATAATCGAGGCAATCCGGGAAAACCTTTTGGGCAAATTGTGATAAGGAATTAATAATATTGAGTTCACTCTCTTCCGCGAGTTTCTCATTGATCACTTTTGCTTTTATGCCCGAAACAAATTCACTCGCATCATAGTCAATATTCTTTCCGTTGCTTCTGATGAAGGTAGCCAGCTTTTGTTTTGACATGGTTACTTTTAAGGTCACTGAATGTCTTCCATTCACCACAATACTGCTGATTTCCTGGAAATTACTTACCGAACCGGAACTAAAAGTGAAAATTTCATCTTTCAGCAGTTGACCATTGGTCACCACTGTACTGGTGCTAACAAAAGTGCCATAGATTTTTTCAATAGCTGTTCTAAGTGAGCTATTTCTGGCTGCTTCGTAGGAATTACCTGAACCTTCCGATATGACTGTTATTGTTTCCTGACCATTGACAAGGGAAACGGTGACCAACAGGAAGAATGAGAAGAAAAGCTTTTTCATTGCACGGATTTTTAACCACAATGCAGGAATCACCTCCCTAAAAGGATGGATCCTGATGCGGATTGGATTTTAAATGAGTGTCAAATATAGGAAAGAGGCAAAAAGTGCTGATTGAAGTCAGCATACTTTTTGCTTTGAATTTGTTAAAATCATCTATAACACATGATGTTGAATATCAATATGATGGATTGCTATGGTCTGCATCTTCCTAAAAAGAAGTACCTTTGTGTGTTCGCATTACTTTAACCGGGGTCGTATTGGTTTCGACAGCATAGGTTACGGTTGGTGTAAGCATGCAGTGCGTTGTATAATTAGCACTTTAATCTGAATATTCGAACTACAAATGGCAATACACAGTATGCCATGGCTGCTTAATCAGTGATTAAGTAACCATTTGGGCCGCCGCACTGGTTGGTCGCTGACCGCGTGCCGCCGCCGACTCAAAACAATAGCGATTGCGAATACAGAAGGCTGTGACTGTATTCTAAGACCATTCAGCTAAGTGCTTCATAGGTGGGTTCACTTCCGGTGAGGTGCCGACAAAAAATGGTGAAATAAGCATGTAGAAAGCTAATGGTAGCGATGTTTGGACAGGGGTTCGACTCCCCTCGACTCCACGAATACCCTCCACTT
Organism: Sediminibacterium sp.; assembly: GCA_044341525.1. Classification (GTDB taxonomy): domain Bacteria; phylum Bacteroidota; class Bacteroidia; order Chitinophagales; family Chitinophagaceae; genus Sediminibacterium. Next base: position 2,029 of record JBIIRN010000005.1, read on the forward strand.
TTTTCTTCTAAGTAGGAAAAATGGGGGGTATTTTTTTAACCCACTTCAGTTATCTATTTTGCTTTTACCAGATTGGATTCTTCAGTCAGCGATTTAAAAAGGATGTTTAATGGGGCAGACGTTCTCTCAAGTAGCCATAGATCCAAGTGCCTGCAATGGCACTTGCAATTACAATGAGAATGGCAAAAAAGCCGGCACCAATATGAGCAAATAAAGGGCCCGGACAAGCACCGGTCATTGCCCAGCCAAAACCAAAAAGAAGTCCGCCAAAGATTTGACCTTTGCTAAATTCTTTATTTACGATGGTTATTTTTTCTCCGTGTATGGTCTTGATATTAAATCGCTTGATCAGGAAAACCGATATCATGCCGACAACAACAGCTGTTCCAATAATTCCGAACATGTGAAAGCTTTGTAGGCGGAACATTTCCTGAATCCTGAACCAGGAAATAATTTCGGCTTTATAAAATACAATACCAAAAATTATTCCTACAAGGGAATATTTTAAATTATACCATCCTGGATGTACTTTTTCTGAAGTGTTGATACAGGTACTGTTGTTATCTATTTGTTGAAGCGTAGGTTCTTGCATGATTAATTTTTTAAAGTGATAAAATCCAGGGTAAAATATAGTTGGCCATGAGAAATCCACCTATCATAAAGCAAATGGTGGCAACGAGGGAAGGCCATTGTAAATTGCTCAGTCCCATTATCGAATGTCCGGAAGTACAACCACCGGCATATCGGGTACCAAAACCAACCAAGAAGCCACCTATCACCATGATTACAAATCCTCTGGCAGTCAATAAAGCAGAAAAGCTAAAAATTTCCGGGGGTAAAAGTCTTTCCGGTTGATTGATACCATATCCTGCTAATTCCTTCTGTAATTCGGGATGTATCATCATGGGATCAGGTGAAGCCAGGAAATAACCGGCAATGAAAGCGCCCACTATGATTCCTCCGATAAAATAAAAATTCCACACTTCTTTTTTCCAATCATAATTAAAAAACGGAATGTTGGCTGGAATGCATGCAGCGCATATATGTCTTAAATTAGACGAGATTCCAAATGTTTTATTGCCTAAAATCAGCAGGGCCGGAACGATCAATCCGATAATAATCCCTGCTACATACCAGGGCCAGGGTTGTTGGGTAATAGTTGTCATTATTGATTGTTTTTAATGGGAATAAAAGTGTTGAATGGGGGTAAAAGGTCCATATTTATGTTGTTTCTCCGTGAAGCTATCAGCGTAGGGTCCAAAAGCAAAATCAATGGGTTTTTTTGTCCGGTAGGGCCAGTCTTCTTTTTGGTCTTTATGGGGTCTTGGCTTACTATTGATATAAGCCGCAACATCCCAACATTCCTCATCTGTTAACACCGGATTTTGTCTGGATGCTGTCAAATAAGGCATATTTGTTTTTACATAACCAGCGAAATTGCTCAAACGGTAAAGTCCCGCTCCGTCATTGTAGCTGCTATTTCCCCAGAGAGGAGGGTAAGTATATTCAGATTCATCCAGACTTAGCTGTCCCTGCCCATCCGGGCCATGACAACTTTGGCAGTGTTGTACATAAACGATTTTACCTTTCTCCGGGTCCGCAGCTCTAGGGAGGTAATCAAGTTTTTCGATACCCGTTCCATGTGGTTTTTTGCCTTTTGGAACATCTTTGCCCAGCCATTGTAGATAGGCGTAAATGGCTTTAAACTCTTTGCTATTGCTATCAATGGCAGTCCCGTTGAGACTTCTCTCCATGCAATCAGCAACCCGTTTATAAATACTTTCTTTTTGTCCGCTTCTATCCCTGTATTTGGGGTAGGTAGCGTAAACTGCTCCATAATTATTACCCCAGGGTTTATTGCCTCCTTGTAAGTGGCAATTCTGACAATTCATGCCATTAGTAATTTGTGCAACACTACCCTTTGGACCCAGGTAACGGGAGGTATGAGCAATCAACTCTTCACCATAGATAATCAGGTCTCTTTCTTCACCCTGAAAACGATTATCTACGTAGAGACTGGGCCCCAACCATGTACTGTCGGTTACTGGTGATAATACTGCTTGTTCATCTTGAGTTCGGATGATGTAGGAGGCAATGACCCAGATAATGGATACTGCCAAAATAAATATACCTACAACAGTGATCTTTTTCATGTTTTAAAATGGGGATCAATTATCTGAATTCGTAAGAAGTGCCTTGTAATTGTGTTAATAAGGTTGCGGGCTGATCTGTCGCTTTAGTTCTGCCTTCTAGTTGGGGTTTAACGGGAGAATGAATGGATAGATACGATTCAAGAATGTCGTGTAGCAAAAGATTAGTGGATTGCGGGGAGGAAACGTGTTCGATGCGACAGAGGGTGTCATTGGGATCTCCTTCTCTTTCGCAGGCAATTATTTGATAGCTCTTTGTTGTATCAAGTGGCTGTCCCTGAATAGTTACAGCATTTACCCTTTTACCCTTCGGTTGTCCGATTGTACAATTGACTTCCATACCGGCAAATCGAACGAACCACCCTCCGAATCTTTTGGAAGGATCTGTAGCAAAAGCATTTTCTAGTTCTTTTTCTAACCAATCCAATAGTTGAGCACCGGTTACCCATCCTCTTTTGGCTACTGAATCGACGGGTAGCATATTCCATAAAAATTCACGTGTAATGGGAACGGTTTTTTTGGAATCAGGAACAGCCAGGGGTTGACAGAATCTAAAGCCATTGCTGAGTGCGATATCTGGTTTAAACTTCCACATAATTGCATCCGTGATGAGGTTATCCATCGGGGTTTCCAGCACAAAGTATCTTACCAGTGGTGCTGCTGTATAGCCGATGATCTTATTGAGTTTTTGTTGATAGGGTGCTGCAGCTTTTTCAATCAATTCTGTCATTGTTGGATCGGGTGGATAGGTGACAGGATCAACATCCAGTAACTGATAATGCATCGATGCCATTTTACCATCTTTCACTTCCACGTCAAGTTTACCCAAAAAGGATCCAAAGGCACCGCATTCTATCACCTTACAATAGTTACCGATAATCGGCTCGCGGACTCTTTCATGGGTATCTGCGCCGATGATGCAATCGGCCCCCTGTACCGAAGGATCATTTGCCAGTCCGACTTGTTGAGCCAAGCCCATGTGGGTAACAATAAAAATGATACCACATCCTTCCGTCTCTTTTAGGTATTGAATGTACTTCGCTACATTTTCATTGGCATGTGTGAATCGGATGCCTTCACTGTAAGCAGGAGATTGTCTTTTCGGAATGAGGTGATCTGTATAACCGATGAAACCAACTTTGGCTCCGGCGATGTATTTGATCCAGTAGGGGGGATAGATCAGCGTTCCATTTTCGGCATCTCCGGTTTTATGCCACATGTTGGCGCATATTTTAGCTGCTGTAGCATGCCCCATGTCATAGAGCATTTTCTTCTTTTTATATACCACTTCCCAGTTACCGGGTAAGATCAGATCATATTGAAATGCATTGATGAGTGGAATCAATGCTTCTCCTTCTGATAGGGAGGCAACGCCATGTCCATGAAAAAAATCTCCCCCGTCATAAAGTATATTATTGGGTGAACTTTTTCTGAGCCGGTCAATCATGGTTTTCAGAACTGCTAATCCGCCTCTTTTCTTATAAACGGCTTTTCCATTTTCCCAGAAAAACTCATCATGGGTATGTATTTGAGCATGGATATCGGATGTTATTAATAATGAAAACCTATTGCTTTCACTTGATTTTTCAGTTGATGTACTTGAATCTTTTGGGGCCATCCAATGTTGATCAGTTTGATCTGTGACAACAGCTGGTAAAGCCCATCCCAACAATGCCGCATTTTTCAGAAAATTTCTCCTGTTTGGACTTTTCTTTTTCATATGTAAGCTTGAGGCTTGTAAAATGCAATTATTTTGGAAATGGTTTGGTGACTTATATCACCAAGAGGGTAGGAGTAGTATCAAAAGTGAAAATTCAAAATAAGATTCAAATGACTCATGTTAACTTTATTGATAGTATATTTTGGGTCATGTTTAGTATTTCCTGACGCGTACTTATAAAAATAAATCAATTGAGCTTGCCAACCCCTCATGATACCTGAAAAAGTGTATCGAAAATCGGAATTAAATTGAAAGTAGGAGGGGAATCCATATTTATTAAGTGCAGGCTGACTAACGTCCGGCAAGTCAAAATACCCTGCACTATTCTGCCAGCTAAACCGATTTTTTGCATCCGATAACTTAGATTTTAAACTAATGGCATGAACATCCCCCAGGCCTTCATTTCTTTCCCCCATCATAAATGTAAAAAATGGATCTCTTCCCCATTCCCGGGGCATCAAGTACCTGCCATGACCGGTAATTCTGGTATAATTGATCGAGTTATCCCAGGGTCCGGTAATTTTTCCTATTCTTCCCCCAAAGGCAAGGGAAAACTGATCAGTCGGAAAGTATCTTTTGTTGATATCAATATGCCCTCCCTGGTTGACGGGTAGTTGTGTGATTAATTGAATTCCATAATAAAAAGGTGAGGAACTATCCTGAAGTTGATCGAATTGAAATAGGGTACTATTAAAAATGTTATACGTAAGTTGATTCCAGATTTGCCATTGCCGGTTTTTTTTGTTCTTTATTTCTGCGGAGATGAGCAAGATACCAGAAGACTTGAGTTGGTTTTTATAACCGGATGGCGTTCCATCGGGATTCACACCGAGAGAGTATAACCCAATTGATGCTCCTGTAGAATACCAATTGAAAGTAGATCGGGGAGAAAATCCATTGATCCAGCTTCCCAAGAGTTTCCATTTTCCAAAAGTATACTCCGCAGAAACTCCCTGAACAATGGTTGGGCGCATACGGCCATCCTGAAGATTGATGAAGGGAGTATTCATCAGTTGTTTACCGATGGTCAGATTGAATTGTTTTTTTTGATAACGGACAAATAATTCTTCCAGGCGGTTCATTTGGGAGGAGCCGGCGGGATTGGTAATGTCGAATAGTCCCAACTCATATCTGTTGTATGTATTGATAATCGGGTTGGGACGAGTGAGATCACTTGAGAATACCTTATGAACAAAGTACCCACTCATCCCTACATTCAAATGATGAAAGGTTTTCGATCTAAACTGAATGCCTCCCCCTACAGCTTGTGCATATTCCGGAGTAATCCCTTCATTAAAATTGCTGCTGAAAAATGACCTGAAATTTCCATGAAGCGACCCTGCTTGAAACGAATGCAATAGCGATGAACTATCTCCTGTTTTGAAGGACTTTCCCCACAAATTGGGCGCCTCATTCAATTCCTGGTGTTGTGCACATGCAACAGATAACAGGAATAGCCATCCTGTGACAAAGACGATGATTCTGTAGAGGATAGGTTTCACCATATCCTTAGTGTGTCCTCGTTAGAGGAAAGAATAGTTGTTGAACTATGATATATATTCCCATAATTAGAACAAACCAGCCGAATGCTTTTTTGAGGCGTGCTCCATCGATTTTTTTACTCAATCGATCGCCTATGAAAATCCCAATGATTGCCAAAAAAGTTATGGTTAATAATAGTTGCCAGTCCATCGTTTGATTGGCGAGATCTCCTGTGAAGCCAATCAAAGATTTTGCCGCAATGATTACCAATGAAGTACCGACCGCTTCTTTCATTGGCAGTTTACTCAGCAACACCAATGCAGGTATGATGAGGAATCCCCCTCCTGCACCGACCAATCCAGTCAAAATACCAACCAAAATGCCTTCCAAGAAAATCATAGGATAGTTGAAAATTTGTTTCTTTACTTCAACATTAATTTCAGTTATTTTCTCTTTTATCATTGTAAATGAAGCAATTATCATTAAAATAGAAAAAAGTACCATAAGTAAAATTGATTTCGATAATTCCCAGTTTCCCCAATGTAGTATTGTATCGGGTATGGCGGGAACCAACCATTTTCTAGTTGCAAAAACTGCTACTATACTAGGAATGCCAAAAATAATGGCGGTTTTTAGATTCACATTACCTTGTTGGTATTTGGGCCAGGCACCTACTAAACTACTGCTTCCCACTATGAATAGGGAATAAGCAGTAGCGGTGATGGGATCAATTTTAAAAAGATAAACCAGAACAGGTACCGTCAAGATACTTCCACCCCCACCGATGAGACCCAATGAAATACCAATCATAACAGATGCCAAGTAACCAATAATTTCCATTACAAGTAATTTAAGGCAAAACTGATCATTTCAACTTTAAATCTTAGTGATATTTGTCACGAAGGAAATACTAATCAGCTGGTTGTTTCTTTTGAAATTGCTTCAAGTTTAAGTCTTTCTGATATCATTTGTTGACAATATAACTGAATGTGATAATTGTCACTTTTTTTGAAATTTCCTCGTTGCATCTTTACATTGTTATTTTAATATATCACTCAAAAAATTCTTCTATGTTTTTCCAGCACGTTTATGACAAATCATTGGCTCAGGCCAGCTATTTTATTGGTTGTCAAAAAGCCGGAGTAGCGGCTGTTATTGATCCCAAAAGAGATATTGACACTTATCTTGAAATTGCTGAGCAGAACAAAATGAAGATTACGCATATTTTTGAAACACACATTCATGCAGATTTTCTGACAGGTTCCCGTGAATTAGCAGCAATGACCGGTGCTGAAATGTATTTGTCTGATGAAGGGGGCGCAGGATGGGAATATGAATTCCCTCACCATGGATTAACGCATGGATCAGTGGTAATGGTTGGTAACCTTCAATTTAAGGTATTGCATACTCCGGGTCATACGCCTGAGAGCATCAGTTTTCTGCTGACAGACTTACCGGCGAGTTCTGAACCGGTTATGTTATTTACTGGAGATTTTGTTTTTGTAGGAGATGTTGGTCGTCCGGATTTACTGGAAAAAGCGGCCGGATTAAAAGGCACCCAGGATGTAGGTGCAGAACAGATGTTTCAATCCATCAACCTTTTTTCCAATTTACCGGACTATGTTCAGGTTTGGCCTGGTCACGGTGCAGGATCTGCTTGCGGAAAGGCATTGGGAGCTGTGCCCAGTACAACAATCGGTTATGAAAAAAAACGAAATTGGGCTTTTCAATACGGTTCTAATAAGGAAGGTTTTGTAAAGTTTTTATTAGCCGACCAGCCGGAACCGCCCAAATATTTTGCTAAAATGAAGGAATTAAATAAAGTAAATCGTCCCTTACTTACCGAAGTTCCCGAGTTAAAGCATTTAACACCTGATGAATTACAAAAAGCTATGGATCAGGGTATTAAAGTCATTGACACCAGAAATAAAATTGAATTTCAAGCCGGTTTCATTCCCGGAACCATCAATATTCAGGGAAATAATTCTTTTGCTACCTGGATGGGTTGGTTCATTAGTTACGATGAGCCCTTTATTCTTATCGCTGCTAAAAGCCAATTAAATGACCTTACCAGAAAACTCATGAGAATCGGTATGGATAATTTCTATGGTTACCTGGATGCCGCTCAGCTGGATTTAGCTTTCTCTGGACAACTTGTAACTGCTCAAATGGCTGACTTGCAAGAAGTTATTCATAACGAGACAGTTGATATGATTGATTTAAGGGGTGCTGCTGAGTATAACACTGGTCACATCTCAGGAGCCAAGCATGTTTTTGTTGGAACACTCCTTCAAAACCTGGATGAAATTCCAAAAAATCGTCCCGTAATTATCCATTGTCAGGGTGGAGATCGGTCGGCAATTGCTTATTCATTGCTCGTAAAAAATGGATACAGCAATGTGCGTAATTTCAGTGGAGGTATAAATGAGTGGGTAAAAGAGCAGCAGCCCCTGGTTAGCTGATATTTTGTTTTCAATTTCCCATTGTTCAATATTTATAAGTTGCACAAAAAAGGCGAATTAGGAAAGCGGTTGAAATATCCCGCTTTTTTAATTTTATATTTGCTTAAAATGTATGCCTTATGAAATATTTTCTTCCCACTTTCATTTTTCGATTCCGTAGACCTTTTTTCTTTTTGATTTCGGTCATTACTTTAATCAGCGTTTTTTCATTTATCAATCATCCCGGTAACCCTGATGCCGTTGTAGGCGTATGGAAAACAGGTGAAGGTACTGCCATGGTTCGTATTTATAAGAACGCCGAAAAATACCAGGGTAAAATTGTCTGGCTAAAAGAGCCGAATGACCCTGAAACCGGAAAGCCTAAAATTGATAAAAACCACCCAGACGAATCAGTTCGCTCCCGGCCCATTCTTGGATTGATTAATGTTTGGGGTTTTGTACACAAAGATGAAAATGTATGGGAAGAAGGTAATATCTATGATCCCAAAAATGGTAATACTTATTCTTGTACGATTAAAATGACCAATGCCAATACCCTCGAGGTGAGAGGATATATTGGTGTTTCCCTCATCGGCAGAACCGATGTATGGACAAGACAGGTAGCTAAATAGGTACTATCTAGGGAGATACCAGATTCAGGCTTATACTGAAATAAAAAGGATTCCCCAGGTTGCTGGAAAAATACCTTTGGTTATCCTCTTTGGCATTGTATTGATTCATCACATCAAATCGCCAGTTATATCTTAACCCCGCCTGCATGTTGAGCCATACAAATCCACTGAGCTTTTTATCCCACATAATTCGGGGTTTGAGTTCACTGCGCTGAATGTAGGCAGTTTTATTAGGACTATTCACGAGGTCCATCCAATATTGATTTCCTTCCAATTCAAATCCGAACTGCAGAATATTGGAAGTAGAAATGTTATAACGCAGGTGTCCCCTGGCTGGCAATAATAATTCCATTCCCCAATGATCATTGAAGGTTTTATTCCAGAATAATACCGGCAAATACATTGGTCGTCCAGCCCGATAGGTTCTTGCTACCCCCACACCAATCATGTTCTTTTCAGATTTCTTCCAGCCATATAGTACAGAACCACTTATAGTGAGTGCATTGTTATTGAAATCACTGATTCTTTGAAAAATACCGTTGCCATCAAGGCTGGCCTGGAAAATCAGGAAATTTTTTTCATTCAGGGGTTTAAAAATAGTAGTATTTACTCCGGCACTCAACATGGAAGTGTTGTTCAGTGAATTCGAAAATAAATTGGTGCCTGGTTTTTCTAAAGCAAAACGACTGTTCCAATAATTAGCACCTAACTGCCAGATTAGCTTTGTGTTGGAAACAATAGGAACATTTACCTGTAATCGGGTGGATTGTACATTACTCACATGAAAATCCTGTAAAGCAGGCAACATCGCAGAAACCGGAATGCCAGGCATATGGAACTCTCCCTGATATTCATAACCTAAACTAATAATTCGCTGGGGGGTTTGATTCAGCACTTTTTGAGTACAGTATCTTTTCACTCCTTCCGCATCACCGAATTTGCTATAATCAAATACTTCGGTAGTATCGACTTGCTGGCCATTAGCTAATATTGTCATCATACTGCCCAGGCATACGAATAACTTTTTCATACGATTTCTTTCTTCAGCTTTTAAATGATACGCAAATATATAACAATAAGATGTATGTGTTGTTACGCTGCCTGCAGCTCATTAGCAATAACTTTTGAACAAAATGATTCAAAAGTGCTTTCAAAATAGGTGAGAAACCTAATCGGTTGAACTTCAATAAAAAAATCCCGATCCTTTCACTTACCAGCCGATGGTTTTGAAATTGTTAGAAGTAAAGAAATAGGTCACAATTCGTTCAATTACTACTACTACTAATAGGCAGATAACTCCGGCATAGCTGATGCGGAACAATAATTCTGACTGTACACCCTGTGATGCACGAATGCCCCAGAGTGCCCAGGCAACCGTTAGTGCAAAACCGGCAATACGGAACCTGATTAACATAAAAAGGGCTAATACAATGGCAATGGTAATCATCACGGCACTCCAGATTTCGGGCTCTAAAGGACCGCCACTCCAGTTGAGTTTCACCAGCACGGCGGTTACATTAGCAATGGTTGCTACGCTGATCCATCCGAGATAAACTGTGAAAGGAGCGATGAGTAAGGTCTGTAACCAAATAGGAAAGAGGCGAACTCCCTTTCTGCCATTGAAAAATAATCGGATTAGTGTGTATAACATGAGCAACATGACCACCAGGCTCAATACTGCCTGCAGATAATGCCAACAAATAATCCAAAGTCCATTCAATAAACAACTCCACCAATAAAGGGGATTAATCCGTCGGATATACTCGATAGCATTGTGTTCTGATAAACTGCTTTTGCTGAGAAAAAAAGTGAGGGTGACATTATAGGAAAATAACAACAAATAGATCAGTCCCCAGATTGAGAAAGTAAAACCTGCCGGTACAAAATAGTTGGGATAAAAGGCAGAAATCTGTCCGGTATTATATCCATTAATTGGAAGGATATTCGCCAGGGCATTAATGGCAATCATTGAAGCCCAGGCGATCCAGGTAAAGAATATGATCAATTTATTGTTGGTCATGGAAAAACTAATGGCATATATTTTTTAAACCAGTTGATATGCGCATTGAAGCGATGGATGATGTAGCTGGGAACGCTGATGCCATGGTGCTGGTTCGGGTAGATAATGAGTTGGGTAGGAATTCCTTCAGATTTAAATGCCTGGTACATTTGTTCTGCACCGATAACCGGCACATTAAAATCTGCCTGGCTGGCCATAAACAGGGTAGGAGTTTTGATTTTCTTTATCTGGAAGAAAGGGTAGGAGAGATCAAGCCACTTTTTGGGATTGTCCCAGGGTTTTCCCAGTTCATTTTCATATTGGGTAATATACTGATCAGAACCATAGAAGGAAAGGGTGAGTGAACTTCCTGCACCACTGACAGCAGCTTTGAAACGTTTATCATTGGCAATGGTATAATTAGTTAGTATTCCACCATAACTCCATCCGGCAATCGCCATGCGATTCGAATCGACTAAACCTGATTTAATCAATGATTCTGTGAGGGCCAGAATATCTTTTACTTCTTTATTGCCCCAGTCCGCAAAAATACTTTTTGTATAAGCTGCCCCGCGTCCGCTGCTGCCTCTGTAATTGACGGCTACAACTGTATAACCGGCACCGGCTAAAATTTGTCTGTAGAGGTCAAAACTAAATTCATCCTGTGCTACTGGTCCACCATGAATAAATAAAACCAGCGGTTGTTTTGTCGCTGAAGAATCGGTTGTATATAAAATTCCATTTACCTGATTCTTGTCTGAACTGGTGGCAGTAATTCCCCGCACATGCATTCTCTTTAATGGTGCTAAAAATGTATTTTGTAATTGGGTGATGGTTTCGAACCGATCATTCTTCCATATACAGATTTCATTCGGGCGATGTGAATTAGAATAGAGGGCGACTCTTTCTCCTTTTTCATTCATGTGCATCGAACTATAAACGCCATCGGTATTTGTAATGGGTTTAGCATCATTACCACTGAGTCCAAAACGATAGTACAACTGATAGCGGTCATCTTCTACTGCTGATAATACGGCATCTCCTTCGCGGGTCCAGATCACACCCTCCACACTTCTGTCAATGCCTGCGGAAAGTACCGTTGACTTTTTAGTATTCAAGTCCATAGTCACCAGCAACCTGAGATCATACATATTAAATGCCATGTCGGAAGCAGTGCGGATATATGCAATTTTTTGTCCATCGGGACTAAATTTCGGGTTGCGGTCACCCCCTTTGAAATCAGTCAATTGCTCGGCAGTTGCTCCCGCCTTGGCTGCAATGATAAATATATCTGTATTGTCATTTTTATCCGGATCTGCACTGTTATTGCTGCTGTAAACTATTTTACTGCCATCGGCACTGATATCAGCATCTCGCTCATCATATTTTCCGCGCGTGAGGGTATCGAGTTTCTTTTCTTTTACATGCCAGATATACAAATGTGTTTTCCGGTTATCGAGATACCCCTCATAATCCTGTTTGAATTGATATCTGTCAATTTCATACGGTTTTCTGATATTGGTTTTCGCAGTATCGGCATAATTGAAATCTCGAATGGCAAATAAAATTTTACTGCCATCGGGGAACCACTGATAGGAACTGATTTCACCCTTGATATTGGTTTGTTGTCTGGCTTCTCCTCCACGTCGATCCAGCAAATACAGTTGACTTCCTTCCTTTTCTTCTTTACCTGATGCCATAAAAGAAATATATTTCCCGTCCGGACTCCAGTTAGCCCCGCTGAAACTCTTGGTCTGCTCAGTCAGTGCAACGGTTTCTTTTCCATCGGCACTCACCATGTAGAGTTTCGATTGGTTTTTGTCCTTCGTCGAATCAACCGTACCATGAGAGTAGAGAATCCATTTCCCTTCCGGTGAAATTTTAGGCGCACTGATATTATTAACCCGGTATACATCATTGGGTTGAATCCAGCGTTGTGCAGTTGATGATATCGATAAGGTCGTTAATAAAAGGAAGACACAAGTTCTTGTAAATATTTTCATAACGGTTGTTTTACTTTATTCAAAGCTGATATAATTCCAGTTGAGTTTTCTGCAGTTTTCATTCAGTAAACGGATATCTCCTTGCAGCAGGGCTTGTTGTTGGTTGCGGTATTTTACCCATTCTTCATGCAGGTCTTGTGTTCTCTTGACATGACCTTCTGTAATCGTGGGAATATTTCCTTCCGCTTCTCCTTTTACAAATATGATATTGGCACTGAGCTTGTTGACAAAGTTAATTACATCATCATTGGTCTTTGATTTGCGCTGGATTAACTGCTCTTCCCAATTTTTAATCTTTCCAAGAATGGTTTTGGCATGTTGATGAAGGGTGTCGTAAGCAGTATTACCCTCCGTACGTCCTATCAGCTCATTAAGTTGTTGCTGAATTTTATGCATTTGAGTAACTGCCACATGTATTTCTTCCACATCATCCGATAATTGTTTTAGCAGTTTGTCTTGTTCACGATACGCTGCTGCAGTTACCAGATCGGGATATTCTTTCACGTGACGGGGATCTGCTAACACCCGGAAACTTTGAGTCATTGCTTTACCATTAACAGTCATTCTTACTGTATAGGTACCGGGAATGACTACTCTTCCCTGATCACTTCCCTCAATCAACACATTGTCAATGGTTGGCAGGTTTCTGTGGCACAAATTCCAGGTAAACCGGTTCAGTCCGTTCCTTACTTCAATTTCCGGATCATCCTGTGCAGAGTTATTCCCCTGGCGGTTGACCGGCTTTTTATCGTAGAAGGTTCTTATTACAGCTCCTGTGCTGTCTAATATCTCGAAGGTGATGGTCTTCACTAATTCTTTTTTAGCTACGTGAAAAAAGAATTGAGCATCAGTCACCGGATTGGCCATGGTGGTATTAATTGTCCTTGGTTCCTTATCTCCGGGGAACAATTGGTTGAGCGGACTTCCCACAGATAATCTGTAAACGTCTTTAACCGGCAGTAGGGATATGCTGTCGGTCAGGTTTACTGCATTTTTTCTGAGTGGTGTCAGGTCATCGAGTATCCAGAATGCCCTGCCCTGGGTACTGGCAAGTAAATGATTTTGGTGCAGTTTCAGATCAGTGATCGGTGTTACCGGCAAGTTCAGTTGTAGGTTTTGCCAATTTTTACCACCAGTATAAGAAATATAAAATCCGGTTTCAGTTCCTGCATATAGCAGGTCTTTTACTTCGTTGTCTTCCCGCACCACCCTTACATACGCACCATAGGGGATGCCAGTCTGAATTTTTGTCCAGCTCGCACCATAATCAGTCGATTTATAAATAAAGGGGGTGAAGTCATTGAATTTATAGCGATGCACGGCGAGATAAACGGTTCCTTTTTGATGGGGGGATACTTCGATGGCATTCACCTGGTGTCCACGGATGCCTTCCGGGGAGATATTGGTCCAGTCCTTCCCGCCATTACGGGTTATATAAACCATCCCATCATCGCTGCCGGTATACATCACACCATTTTCATGAGGTGATTCGGCTACATATGAAATGGTGCAGTAGTTTTCCCCACCGGCTCCTTCATTGGTATAGGGTCCGCCACTCTTTCCCATTTTGGTCGTGTCATGAGTGGTCAAGTCTGGCGAGATAACCTCCCATGATTTGCCGAGATTGGTTGTTTTGAAAAGTCTGTTTCCGGCATGATAAAATACTTTTTTCTCATGCATAGAATGAATAATCGGTGCATTCCAGTTAAAGCGATAGGTCATATCTTTTGGATCCAATGCCTGGTATTGCACGGGATATTCCATGATGTTAACCTGTTCGTTAATCTTGGTGCGCAAGAGTCCGATAGTGCCCTGATAACTTCCACCCATGACATGATCGGGCTGGTCGGGATCGAAAGCAAGGAAAGCTGATTCCCCTCCGGCAGAGTAAGACCAGTCCCGCTCACCAATTCTGCCACCCCAGGATGAACCCATACTGGCCAGCTTCACAGAAGTATTGTCTTGCTGACCTGCATAGAGGTTATAGGGAAACAGGTTATCGGCATTGATGCGATAGAATTGTGCGGTGGGTTGGTTGTCTTGCGATGACCAGCTTTGTCCGCCATTGAAACTTACCGAAGCCCCTCCGTCATTTGCTACAATCATGTTTTTAGGGTTATCGGGATTAATCCAGAGCTGGTGATAATCTCCGTGGGGTGCGCGGAATGATTCCCATGTTTTTCCTCCATCAATTGATTTGATGGCCGGGGAACTGAGCACATATAGGGTATTCGGATCTTTCGGATCGGTAGCTGACTCAATATAATACCAGGCCCTTTGTACTAACCGATGGTCTTTGCTCACCCGATTCCAGTGAGCTCCCCCATCATTGGAGACGAATAAACCACCCTGTTCTTTTTCCGTATCACTTTCCAACACCAGGTATAATTTTTCCGGATTTCCTCCTGCTATATTGATGCTCATCTTACCCAATTCCTTGGGTAATCCTTCGTGAATCTTTTCCCAGGTTTCACCCCCATCCTTACTCTTATATAAACCGGAACCCTTTCCTCCACTGATCACTTTCCAGGGCAGGCGGCGATGTTCCCACATGGCTGCATAAAGTATTCTAGGATTGGTAGCGTCCATAGCCAGGTCTACACATCCGGTATTCTCATCTACATAGAGCAGTCTCTTCCAGGTTTTTCCACCATTGTCTGTTTTAAAAACACCTCTGTCGGGTGAGGGGCCATGCAGGGGTCCCTGCGCTGCGACATAAGTTACATCGGGGTTTTGAGGATGTATTCTAATATTAGCAATATGTCGGGTCAATTCCAGACCCTGGTGCTTCCAGGTTTTTCCGGCATCGGTTGAACGATAAACACCATCGCCATAAGAAGTCATTACGCCCCGGGGAGCATGTTCACCCATACCAACATAAACAACATTCACATCAGAAGGTGCAACAGCCACTGCACCCACCGATCCTGTTTTAAAATAACCATCTGAGATGTTTTTCCAGTTATTTCCGGCATCCTCCGTTTTCCATACTCCCCCTCCGGTTGTTCCCATATAATAAACAAGAGGATTACCGGGTACACCTGTAGCTGTAACAGAACGCCCACCCCGCATGGGTCCGGCATTGCGCCAGATCAGGGGCTGATAATAACTGCTTCCGCCGGTGGCCGGGGCTGCAACCACATTTTCCTGTGCAGGTAGCAACTGATAACATAAAATTCCAATAATAAAAATGGATACTTTTTTCATGATAAATAAATGAAGATGAATAAGTAAGTTCTCTAAGGTAATGATTTTTTCTACTGAGCGACAGGATGTGTTAACAACTGTTGAACTTTACACGTTTTTATCATCTTTTGTCTGAAATGTATCTATTAACCACCTGCACTGACTGATTTGTGTTAAATTTGTTTCTCAATGAAAAGTTCGGATGCATGCAGCGGGGATTGACAGTTTTGAAAGGGGAATTGGAGGGTGATATACGTACAGATGACCTCACTAAGATCATTTATGCGACAGATGCTTCCGCCTATCGGGAAATTCCTGCTGCGGTGGCAATACCCGCTTCGCGGGAAGATTTGTTGAAGCTCATTCAGGTTGCCCGGCAGAATTCTACTACTTTAATTCCCCGTGCAGGTGGTACATCCTTGGCGGGACAGGTAGTTGGAAACGGAATCGTAGTAGATATCTCTCAGCATTTTAACCGGATAATCGATTTCAATGCGGAAGAAAGATGGGTGAGAGTTGAACCCGGCGTAATTCGTGATGACCTCAATAACTGGTTAAAACCACATGGCTTGTTTTTTGCTCCGGAAACCTCCACAGCCAACAGGGCCATGATCGGTGGAATGATTGGCAATAATTCCTGTGGTTCCAATTCTATCCTATATAGAAGTACACGCGAACACCTCTTGGAAGTTACTGCATTGCTCTCCGATGGAAATGAAGTGGTTTTTGGCGAATTGACCACTGATGAATTTCATGCCAAATGCGAACTAACCGGCAGGGAAGGTGAAATATACAGACACATTCGCCAATTATTGAGTTCTCCCGCCACCCGGGATGAGATCGAAGCTAACTTCCCCCATCCTGAAATTGAAAGAAGAAATACGGGATATGCACTCGACCAGCTCATGACGGCTGACCCATTCATCGCCGGTGGTCCCTCATTTAATTTTTGCCGATTAATTGCCGGTTCGGAAGGAACCCTGGCATTGATAACCTCTGCAAAACTTTCGCTGGAACCCTTACCGCCTAAGGAGACCGGTCTTCTCTGCGTTCATTTTCATTCAGTAGATGAATCTCTCCGAGCTAATGTGCTGGCTGTGGGATTTCAACCCAGCGCCTGTGAATTGATCGATCATTATATTTTAGAATGTACCAAGGATAATCGGGAACAGGCACAGAACAGGTTTTTTGTGGAAGGCGATCCCGGGGCTATTTTGGTAATTGAGTTTTCCCGCGATACGCGGGAAGAAATAATTGCCATCACCCAACAAGTGGAGGCAAGTTTGCGGGAGAATGGACTGGGTTATCACTTTCCGGTTTTGTTTGGTGCCGATACCAAAAAAATCTGGACACTGCGAAAAGCGGGCCTCGGTCTATTAAGCAATTTACCGGGCGATGAAAAAGCCGTTCCGGTGATTGAGGATACTGCTGTTCGGGTAGAGGACCTGCCTGCCTATATCCGTTCCTTCAATGCCATTCTCGCTCAACATAAGTTGCATGCTGTTCATTATGCGCATGCAGGATCCGGGGAGTTGCATCTGCGTCCTATCATCAACCTGAAAACAAAGGAAGGTCATGAACTTTTTCGCACCATCGCTGCTGAAGTGGCTACGTTGGTTCAACAATACCGGGGCTCACTCAGTGGAGAACACGGAGATGGCAGACTGCGCGGTGAATTCATTGAACAAATGGTGGGAAAGAAAAATTATGAACGTTTTGTTGAACTGAAAAAAGTGTGGGACCCGGAAGCTGTGTTCAATGCAGGAAAGATCGTGGAAACTCCACCCATGGATAGCCACCTCAGGTATGATGCCGATCAGGTAACACCTGAATTCAAAACTTACTTTCGGTTTTATGGTCAGAATGTCTTGCAACATGCAGAACAATGCAATGGTTCGGGTGACTGCCGAAAAACAGCTGTATCCGGCGGTACGATGTGTCCCTCTTATATGGCTACCCGCGATGAAAAAGATACAACACGCGCCCGTGCCAATGTTCTCAGAGAATTCCTGACCCGCTCGAAAAAAGTCAATCGGTTCGATCATCCGGAAATCTATGAAGTGATGGACCTTTGCCTGAGTTGTAAGGCATGTAAATCGGAATGTCCTTCCAATGTTGACATGACAAAGTTGAAGGCAGAATTCCTGCAGCAGTATTACGATGTACATGGCGTTCCTTTCCGTTCCCAACTCATCGCCCGATTTACTTCGCTGTCTAAGTTTTCTATGCTGATGCCTTCTCTCTATAATTGGTTCATCCAGCACCCTGTCACCGGAAAATGGATCAAACAACTATCAGGTTTCGCTGTGCAGCGTTCACTGCCCAAACTGGCACCACAAACCTTGCGCAGCTGGATGAAAAAAAGAAAATATGTCAATGCTTCCGGCAGAACTGTTTATTTCTTTTGTGATGAATTCACCAACTACAATGATGTGGCGATTGGTCAACAAGCCATTCTCCTGCTGGAAGCTTTGGGATACCGGGTGTTAATCCCCGAACATTTAGAAAGCGGCAGAACCTGGTTGTCGAAAGGGTTGCTAAAAAAAGCAAGGGAAATCATTCATAAAAACATTGACCTTCTGTCGCCGATTGTGTCGGCAGAAACACCTTTGATAGGTCTCGAACCCTCTGCGATTATTAGTTTCAGGGATGAATACCTTGACTTATCAGATGAGAACAGGTTACCTGCTGCGCAGGAATTATCGAAACATGTTTTTTTGATGGATGAATTTCTCACAGCTGAATTTAAAGCAGGTCATATTCGAAGTGATCAGTTTACCGATGCGACTCTATCGATTCAATTGCATGGACATTGTCAGCAGAAAGCCCTGGCCAAACTATCTGATACAGTCTCTGCTCTTTCCATTCCCTCCGGATATCAGGTTCAGATCATTCCTTCCGGATGCTGTGGTATGGCGGGCTCTTTCGGGTATGAGAAAGAACACTATGACATTAGCATGCAAATTGGTGAGCTCGTATTATTTCCTGCGGTTCGCAACCGGGAAGTAAATAAGGTAACTGCTGCACCAGGCACCAGTTGTCGCCACCAGATAAAAGATGGTACGGGTCACCTCGCACTTCATCCGGTTGAGATATTATATCAGGCCCTCTTAAAAAAATAGAACTAAAACACTTCGCAGTAATTATAGAATATGACGGCACTTGCACAGGAACTCGGTCAATGGATAGATGCTCGCCTGATTCGGGATGAACTTATCGACCGCCATGCTCATGCTGCTGATGCCGGATTTTATTTTCTCTTACCTCAGCTGGTTGTTTTTCCTGAAACAGAACAAGATATCTGTCAGTTATTCAAATTCTCCCAGCATAAAAAAATTCCACTTACTTTCAGAGCTGCCGGAACCAGTCTGAGCGGACAATCCATTACAGATGGAATTTTGGTCTGTATCAGTCGTTCTTTCAAAAAAATTGAACCATTGTTGCAGGGTCAACAAGTGCGGGTGCAACCGGGCGCCATTGGAGCCCATGTCAACCATGTACTGAAAAGTTTTGGTAGAAAAATTGGTCCGGACCCTGCTTCCATTAGTGCCGCCATGTTGGGCGGTATGCTCTCCAATAACAGCAGTGGAATGTGTTGTGGCGTTGTTCATAATGCCTATCATACCTTACATAGTATTACCCTGATCTTACCCAATGGACATCGATATGATACGGCAGCACCGGGGGAGCACGATCGATTCAGTCAGCAAGAACCGGATTTATATCGGGCGTTATTGGAGCTAAGAAAATCTTTGCTGGAGAAAACTGAACTCGTCGAATTAATCCGAAGAAAATACCGAATCAAAAATACCGTGGGGTATGGTGTTAACGCCTTGCTCGATTATGAGCATCCGTTGGATATCCTCAGTAGACTGATGATTGGTGCCGAAGGAACCCTTGGATTCATTGCTGAAGCTGTGTTGAATACCCTTCCGGATAAGCCCGCTAAAAAAACAGGATTACTTTATTTTGAAACACCGGTATCTGCTGCCAATGCAATACCTGCGTTACAATCGACCGGTGCAGAGGCATTGGAATTTATGGATAGAGCAGCTTTGCGAGCGATTGAGGGTTTACCTGATTGTCCACCGGAAATTGCTTCTCTTCCGGAACAGGCTACCGCTATCTTATGTGAATACCAGGCAGTCGATCCTGCATCGTTGGAGGAGTTATTTCAGCAGGCTTTACCGAAACTGCAAACTTTACCTCTATTGCAAGTCCCGCATTTTTCTGATGACCCTGTTCAACAGGCGAAATGGTGGAAGTTGCGGAAAGGATTATACCCCGCCGTGGCAGCCGTTCGAGCCAAGGGAACAACTGCCTTGTTGGAAGATGTCGCAGTTCCGTCCGAAAAATTAGGTGAAGCAGTGATGGATTTGCAGCAATTATTCAAGGAATTTGGCTATCACAATGCCATATTGTTTGGTCACGCTAAGGAAGGTAACTTACATTTTCTGATTACTCAATCGGTCAATGATGCAGCATCGGTTGCTGTTTTCGATGCATTCAACCGGGCATTGGCAGATATCATTATACACCGGCATGGCGGTTCACTGAAGGCAGAACATGGTACCGGCCGTCAGATAGCTCCTTTTGTTCGGGAGGAGTGGGGGGAGGAGATTTATAACATGATGTGTGCAATTAAACAATGGTGTGATCCGCACCGGTTACTTAATCCGGGTGTGGTAATCAATGCTGATTCCCAAGCACACTTGCAAAACTTAAAGACTAATCCGATTGTTGAAGAAGAAGTAGACCGCTGTGTAGAATGTGGTTATTGCGAGAACCGATGTCCCTCGCGTGAATTTACCCTCACTCCTCGTCAACGGATTCAGGTACGTCGTGCTTTACAGCGCCTCGAGCAGTCCGGTGACAATGCGGCGGTGCAAGAATTGAGTACCGCCTTCCGTTTTGCCGGTATGGATTCCTGCGCCGTAGATGGCATGTGTGCTGTGGATTGTCCGGTTGCCATCAATACAGGAGACCTTATTAAACGCCTACGCTATGAACAGCAAACTTCGTTTGCGAGGAATTTTTCTCAGTTTATGGCAAAGAACTTTACCTTTTTTAGTGGTACATTACAAGTTGTCTTGCAGATGGGAAGTTGGAT
>JBIIRN010000195.1:0-4345 GCA_044341525.1 Sediminibacterium sp.
ACTGGTCTACTTCGCCTGCAACTGCTGCTGCCTGCTATGCATTACTGAAATCATTGCCTCCGTCGTATTTGTCCAATAACCGCCTGGTGGAAGTAGCAACCGGCAACCTGAATTATCGGGTCGGTCAGGAACAGACTGAAGCAGGAACCGGTTACTACCGTCAAGTGATTGAAGGGAAAAAAGTCACCAATAATATGGGCGCATTCTCCATTCAGGTGAGCAGTGACCCCAAAAACAATACAGGGAAGGAAAATGGTCCGGTATCGGGTGCTATCTATTGGCAATACATTGAAAATATTGACCGCATCAAAGACAGCAAAAACCCTTCCTGGAGTATTCAGAAAAAACTCTTTCGATCTGTGCAGGGAAAAACAGGAACAGTTCTAGAACCCATTACCAACCTGACGCCATTGCGCAAAGGCGATCGCATCACGACCCGCCTGATTATTACCTGTTTGCAACCCATGGAATTTGTATACCTCAAAGACATGCGGGCAGCCGGTAGTGAGCCGGAAGATGTCATAAGTGGCTCCAGAATGCAGGATCGACTGTCCTATTATCAAACAACTCTTGATACGCACTCCGGATTTTTCTTCCGACGCATTGAAAAAGGAACATTTGTAATCGACTATGATGCTTTCATCTCACACCCCGGTGAATTTTCATCCGGCATAGCCCGCCTGCAAAGTCTCTATGCGCCGGAATACCAGGCCCATGCGGCTTCCACCTCACTTCGGGTTGGAGATTAAAACTGATATTTGTCAGATGAACATTGATTACCTGATCATCGGACAAGGCCTTTGTGGAAGTTTTCTCAGTCGTTACTTGCTGGAGGAAGGCAGCTCAATCCTTGTAATCAATCAGGAAATACCAAATTCCGCTTCCAGGGTAGCCAGTGGTATTATCAATCCGGTTACCGGCAGGAGACTGGTAAAGACCTGGGAAATTGATCGGTTCATGCCCTTTGCGAAGGAGGCCTATTGCCAATGGGGTGCCGAGATAGGCAAATCAATTCTCAAAGAAACCAGCATCCTTGATTTTCCTGTCACAGCCCAAATGCATCTGGCATTTCAGGAAAGAGCAATGGAAGAACCTATGCTGACTCAACCGGAGTTTACTGATCCATGGAGAAAATTTTTTGACTTTGCTTTTCCTCCCGGAGAAATCAAGCCTGCCTACCTGATTGATATCCATACTTTGTTGGATACCTGGCGGGAATCATTATTACAAAAAGAAATATTGAGGGAAGAAAAATTTGATTACCATGACCTCGTGATAGGAGATAGCAGCATCCGGTATCGGGATATTACTGCCAAAAAAATATTGTTTTGTGAGGGTGCTGCCGGGAGCCAATTTGAATTATTCTCCGCATTGCCCTTTGTTGCCAATAAAGGGGAAGTAATCTGGGCGCGTATTCCGGAACTTCCTTCCGGTCATATCTATAAAGCCGGACTGAGTCTGGTTCCCTGGAAAGAGGATGTTTTCTGGATTGGCTCGACCTATGAATGGGATTTTGATCATGAACTTCCCACCCAGGAATTCCGAAATCGGGTGCTATTATTACTGCAACAGTGGCTTAAACTTCCTTTCGAGTTACTGGAACATAAAGCCTCCCTCCGGCCTGCCAATCTTGAGCGCAGACCCTTTGTGGGCTTACATCCCCATTTTCCCACCGTAGGTATTTTAAACGGGATGGGTACTAAAGGTTGCTCGCTGGCTCCCTGGTTCGCCCGGGAACTGACAGACCATCTACTCTATGGCAAGACTATCCACCCACAAGCCGATATTAACCGGTTCGAAAAAATTTTGTCCCGAAATTTTAAGTGAATCATTACTTTTACCCTAATCAAATAACCTCATTCACTGAATAACAGCCCCACTTACTGAGATGGATACATCACCCCGCGTATCGAATTCCTATTATAAGATTCCGATACAGTACAGAAAAATGGAAAATCTCCACATCGTTTTCTGGCTGTTTAAAGATGTTTCCTGGTGCATGGGCTGGAAAGTACTGGGGGTAGTGTTTATCATTCCAACCTTAGCTATTTCAATTATTATTGCCTGGAGAACCCGGGCCATCATGTCGGAATTGTGCCACAACCTGGCGATTACTCTCTGGATTTCTGCCAACTCACTCTGGATGATTACTGAATTCATCCACCTGGATAGTGAGCCCCTCGGTGGTGGTTTCACCTACAAACAGCTGGCCCTTATTCCCTTTATTGCCGGTTTATTAATTGTTGCTTACTACTACCTGTTCTGGAAACCAATACATCCAGAAGAAGCAGAGACCATGTAATTGTCTTCAATCAAAAGTCGCTACTTAGAAATTTTTACTATTCCTGAAAACCAGGTAGTACCTAACCCTAACAGGGCTATTAGTGTAAACGACCATCGTAAACTGAATAAATCGGCAATAAATCCAATGATGGGTGGTCCAATTAAAAACCCAACGAATCCGATGCTGGAAACGGTTGCCAGTGCGACAGAGGGGGCCATACGTTCTGACTTGCCTGCTGTGCTGTAAACTACAGGTACGACGGTAGATACGCCTAATCCTACCAGCATAAAGCCGATAATAGCAGTCCACAACACAGGAACAAGAACAGCCAGTAATAACCCGCTTGTTATCAGCAAACCACTAAACCGAAGTACCCTCCGATTACCCAGTCGATTGATAAACCAATCACCCAGGAACCTACCCCCAGCCATCATCGCCATAAACGCCGCATAACCCAATCCGACCAGACTTTGGGGCACTTGTATAACATGCTGGAAATAGACCCCACTCCAGTCAAACATAGTACCCTCACAAGCCATACAACAGAATGCAATACATCCGAGCAAAAGCAACTGTTTGTCGGGACGTGCCAATCCCGCACCGGAACTGCTGGTTCCATCGCCCCTGATTAAACCGGGCAGTGCAGTTAACAAAAGAAGGATAGTGAAAACAGCTATTATACTAAAATGAATGAACAGAGAAGTATTGTTTGCAATTAAGAGATTTCCCAAAGCTGCACCGGCAAAACCTGCCAGACTCCAGATAGCATGAAAGGAGGCCATGATAGAACGCTGATAGTTTTTTTCAACTCCTACTGCCTGGGTATTGATGGCGATATTACAGAGGTTGCCTGTCATCCCAAATACAAATAACAATATCCAGAGCTGCCAAACAGCCGATAGTAATGGCATGAGACAAAGTAATAAGGGATATAATATAAGTCCGGCAGCTATCATCCGCCTGCTGCCGTATCGGGCGATCATCCATCCCCAAAGGGGTAAACTGATGAGAGAGCCGGCGGGTAGGGCAAATAAAACGGCACCCAAAGCACCATTTCCCAAATGAAACAATTGTTGCACATTGGGAATACGACTGGCCCAGCTGGCGAAGGTGAGTCCCGCAGCAAAAAACAACAGGGAAACAGCCATGCGGGGGGTTAAAAACCTGAAAAACATGCTACAAAGATGAATGAATTCGGTTAAACAGCGGGATAAAAAAGCTTGGAGCATTTGGGTTATCTTTGCGGCGTTATATAGCAGATAGGGTTATCCCCTACCGCCTCCGTTCTGGTCATGAAATGAAAGTAATATGTATCGCTCGCACACCTGTGGTGAATTAAGATTGAGTCACGTTCAACAAGAAGTTACCCTAGCCGGTTGGGTACAAACCATTCGTAAATTCGGCTCCATTACTTTTATTGATCTGAGAGATCGCTATGGAATCACCCAGTTATTATTCGGTGAAGAACTCAACCAACAGCTGACAGAGCAACCGGTAGGGAGAGAATTTGTATTGCAGGCAACCGGTCTGGTAACTGAGCGCTCCAATAAAAACCCACAGATAGCAACCGGTGATATTGAGCTTACGGTTCAATCTTTTCGTATACTTAATGCTTCTGCCGTACCTCCCTTTACCATTCAGGATGATACCGATGGAGGTGATGACTTGAGGATGAAATATCGTTTTCTGGACTTACGCAGAAATGCCGTGAAAAAAAACCTGGAACTGAGATATGCCGTAAATCGTTCCGCCCGGAACTTTCTGCACCAGCAGGGATTCATGGATATAGAAACACCCTTCCTCATCAAGTCGACTCCCGAAGGTGCCAGAGATTTTGTAGTGCCTTCCCGAATGAACCCCGGTCAGTTCTATGCCTTACCGCAATCACCCCAAACCTTCAAGCAGCTGCTGATGGTTAGCGGTTATGATCGTTATTACCAGATTGTAAAATGTTTCCGGGATGAAGACCTGCGGGCAGACAGACAACCCGAATTCACCCAGATCGATTGTGAAATGGCATTCGTGGAGCAGGAAGACATTCTTCAAATGTTTGAACAATTG
>JBIIRN010000214.1:0-3826 GCA_044341525.1 Sediminibacterium sp.
AGGATGTAAAAAATATAGACTATACTGAATCAGTTGAAAGAATGACCTGGGAGGAAGCGATGTGGCGATATGGTAATGACAAACCTGATATTCGCTTCGGTATGCAGCTTGCTAATTTCAAATTTCCATCACATACTTTCCCACAAAAAACTGCTGCACTTTCCGGCAGCATAGATTTTAGTAAGACAGGATTTCCTGTTTTTGATGCTGCGGAAACCATCATCGGGATGGCGGTGAGTGGATGTGCCGAGTACACCCGCAAACAGCTGGACGAGATAACCGAGTGGGTCAAGCGCCCTCAAATCGGGATGCAGGGACTGGTATATATTAAGTACAATGCGGATGGTAGTTGCAAGAGCAGTGTAGATAAGTTTTTCAATGAAGAACAATTGAAAAATATTGTTACCGGCACGCAAGCTGTTCCCGGTGACCTTATATTCCTGTTGGCCGGAAGAGAAGAAAAAACCAGAAAAGCTGCCAGCGAACTGAGACTGGAGATGGGTAAACGCCTGGGCTGGAGAAAGGAAGATGAATTAAAGTTATTGTGGGTAATCGATTTCCCCCTATTTGAATACGCAGAAGAAGAAAATCGTTGGGTAGCCCGTCACCATCCTTTTACAGCACCGAAGCCAGATCATATTCCCGTTATGATCAATAATGATCCGGCTATTGCCGATGCTGCCCGTTACCTGGAACATCCCTATGCCAACATCAAAGCAAACGCCTATGATATGGTATTAAATGGAAATGAAATCGGAGGTGGGTCCATTCGGATATTTCAGCGTCCATTGCAGGAGAAAATGTTTGCTGCGTTGGGTATGACTGATGAGGAAGCTAGACATAAATTCGGATTTCTCTTGGGTGCTTTTGAATATGGTGCACCTCCCCACGGCGGAATCGCCTTCGGCTTTGACCGGCTTTGTTCCATATTGGGGGGTAGTGAAAGTATCCGCGATTTCATCGCATTCCCTAAAAACAACAGCGGAAGAGATGTTATGCTTGATGCGCCGGGAACCATTGACCAACAACAACTCGACGAATTACAGATTCAACTGAACCTGAAGCAATAATTGTTTTACTTCTCTCCTCGGAAACGCAATTATTCCCTTGAAAAAACAGCGAAATCGGTAACTTAGCCGTTCACTAAAAAGCTGAATCTTGAACCATCCTTCCATTGGTATTTTCAAAATACTCACCTACCTCTTACTTCCCATTGGATTCTTGTTTGGTATGTTGGGAGTAATGATGCTGGTCATGGCACTTGGCAATCCTCAGATCTTGTTACCCTTATTTCTTATGATCTGCTTTGCCATCTACATTTTTACCAGTTTTCGATTCACCCAATTGATTTCAGCTGGACTACCCCTTACTCAGAGGTTAAGAGACTGGATGAGGGTGAATGGATATGTATGTGTTTTTATGAGTCTTTTATTTCTGCTGAATGCAGCCGCCATATTTTTCCTGCCGGAACAAAAATTAGTTGAAATGGTGCAACCATCTATTGATAGCATGGGAAATCTGGCGGGCGGTATCACTGCTGAACAAATGGTGAGTAAGCTACAATCATTTTCTTTTTTCCTGATGGCCATGAGTAGCTTTTTGTTGGCACATATAGTAATGAATTTCCGCTTACAGAAAATTTTCAGTTCCAGTGGAAATCAATCTGAATAATTGAATAATCCCAATCCCCTATATGCTGAATCCAACGAGTCCATTAGCTGAGCGGATGCGACCCCTGTCATTGGATTCCATAGCAGGACAGGAACATCTCACCGGCAGTGGCAGCGTATTGAGGCAAATCATTGAAAGAGGGAAAATACATTCAATGATTCTCTGGGGACCGCCCGGTGTTGGGAAAACAACCCTGGCCCAAATCATTGCCCATACCCTACAAGTACCCTGCTTTCAACTCAGTGCCATCAGCAGTGGGGTAAAAGAAATCCGGGAAGTCATCGAGGCGGCCAAAGAAACGCCCGGCACAATTTTATTTATTGATGAAATTCACCGTTTTAACAAATCCCAGCAGGATGCACTCTTAGGTGCAGTAGAAAAAGGTACCATCACCCTGATCGGTGCTACTACTGAGAATCCATCTTTCGAAGTCAATAGTGCCTTACTCAGCCGATGCCAGGTATATGTATTGAAGCCACTGAAAGAAAATGACCTGCTAGAAATTCTGAAACAAGCCATTGAAAAAGACACGGCGCTTAGTCCTTACTCCATTCATCTCAAAGAAACGGCTGCCCTTTTTCAACTGGCGGGGGGTGATGGAAGAAAACTTCTGAATCTTTTTGAACTGGTGATACAAAATGAGCAGTCCTTTCTTGAAGGAGAAAATAAAGACATCTACATCACCAATGAATCGGTAATGAAGGTTGCTCAAAAAAAGGTAGCTCTCTATGACAAGAGCGGTGAGCAACACTACGATATAGTTTCTGCATTTATTAAGAGTATGCGGGGAAGTGACCCGAATGGGGCTGTTTATTGGCTGGCCCGCATGATAGAGGGCGGGGAAGATGTCACCTTCATAGCCAGGCGCATGCTCATCTTTGCAAGTGAAGACATTGGTAATGCCAATCCCAATGCACTCTTACTTGCTAATGCCACATTTGATGCCGTTGCAAAAATCGGCTATCCGGAAAGCAGGATTATTTTATCCCAGTGTGCTGTTTATTTAGCGGGATCGCCCAAAAGCAACGCATCGTATGAAGCCATACAGGAAGCCCTCCGGGTGGCAAGAGAGAAGGGAGACCTCCCGGTTCCTCTGCATTTGCGCAATGCCCCTACCGGTCTTATGAAAGATCTCCAATATGGAAAAAACTACCAGTATTCACATCTGGGTACCGGAAATTTTATTGAACAGGAATACCTGCCCGGTTCACTCGAAGGGCATACTTTTTATCATCCCGGTTCCAATACCAGAGAGCAAGAGATCAGAAAATTTTTAAAAGAACGCTGGAAAAACAAATACGGCTATTAATATAGCGATACCTACACCGTATACCATTATGACCAATACTTCAGATATCATCATCAGCTGCACTCCTTTTGATTCATTGACGCCTGCTGCCCTCTACCAGATCATTCAATTGCGCAATGAAGTTTTTGTGGTAGAACAACAATGTGTTTTTCAGGATGCAGATGGCAAAGACCCATATGCCCATCACCTCACGATACAAAAAGGTAATATTTTAATTGCTTATGCAAGACTCTTACCGCCCGGAATTGCTTATGAATACATGTCGATAGGACGTGTGATTAGCGCTGCAAACAGCAGAAGAACCGGAGCCGGAAAATTATTAATGAAAGAGGCGATTGCTGAATGTCGGCGTTTATTCGGAGAAGGGCCAATTAAAATAGGTGCACAGTTGTACCTGAAAAATTTTTATGGCTCGTTTGGGTTTGAGCCGATTGGAGAAGTTTACCTGGAAGACAATATTGAACACATCCACATGATTTTACAGGGTTAAACTATCCCTGTTTTAATTCCTGCTTTAAAAAAGGAGCTGTATGGCTTTCCTTGACTGACAAGAGCTTTTCCGGAATCCCCTGAAATAATATTTTTCCACCCTCATCGCCCCCTTCCGGACCGAGATCGACCAGGTAATCTGCCACTTTGATTACATCCAGGTTATGCTCAATTATCAACACGGTATTACCCCGATTTACCAGTTGATTCAATACCTGCAATAAATGCTGAATGTCCTGAAAATGTAATCCGGTAGTTGGCTCATCTAGTATATAAAAGGTTTTACCGGTATCTTTTTTCCCCAGTTCTGTAGCAAGTTTTACTCTTTGTGCCTCTCCCCCACTCAGGGTAACTGCT